>NZ_JAVJUY010000062.1:0-14816 GCF_040220315.1 Fulvivirga sp. | reverse complement strand
TAAAGATCCTGTTCCAGCCTGTGCGTTTTGCAGGCTTGTTAGCGTATAAACCTGATTAGTTCTAAAATTGAACTGATCAACTAATGCAGGATTACTTCCAACTAATCTTCTCGTTACTACATCGAGATTGATATATTGATCTTGCGTGGTTGGGATTCTAAATCCTCGTTGAAATGAAGCCCTGATATTATGGTTTCTGTCAGATCCGAGACTGTAAACTGTTGAAATTCTTGGAGAGAACTGACCATCAAAATTTTCATTCTTGTCATAACGAACTGAACCGGTTAGATCTAAACGTTCGTCAAAAACTGATTTTTTAACTTGTACGTATCCGCCCCATTCTGTCATATTAAACTCATCACCTGAGTCAATATTTTCCAATGCGAATAATGTACCGTCTGATTTAAGATCATAGATTCTGTAGTTACCACCAACAATAACCTCTGCAAAATCAATTTTATCAGCAAAATTGTACATACCCTCTACTTGATAAAGTGAAGTGTTGTCTAAGAATCTGGCTCCACCCTGTGATATTGGGGTATTACGAATTCTATCCTCAGCATCTTTAAACTCTTGACTATTGGGGTCTAGTCTTTGGGTGTTAGCTCTTGCGAATGCATGAGCAGCTTCTACAGACTGACCAGCAGACCGCGCACCAGCAAAATTACTAAAATAATCAGGTATGTAAGTTTCAACATTTAGTATTGATGCTAAAGTATTGGCTGCATAGCTATCTCCTGAATCTTCTTGTGTAGTATAAGCTCTGACATAGAAGTTAGAACCTCTCAATTCTAATTTACCTGTCCAAATAGAGAAATCATCCAAAACGAAACGGTCATTTGCTGTATAAACAGTACTACCGAAACCAATATTGTATTGTCCGATCAGTTCTAAGTTATCATTTAAGCGATAATGCAATCCAGTTCCTAATTTCAAACTTTCAGTTGTATTATCTACAAGTTCTTCTTCAGTCCATCCTAGTGGAGTGAAATTACCTGCAGCACCATCCGGAATTAGGGAGCGAATTGCAGCTATTTGTGCGCCTAATGCGCCACCACCAGCAATTATACCATCAGCAATGCTTCCTAAATTCACTCTTGGTTCACCGTAAACATTAACACCATCATAAGTTCTGTTTCCATCTCTATATCCTGATTGTGTTGGATCATACTCTGTACTTCTTTCGACCACTCCTGAAGAAAAGTCTCTATGATCAACCGCTCTAAAATCATTGGCTCTTAAATAGGACGCTGTTACTTTAAAAGCGAATTTGTTATTAAATGCTTTGGCATATCTGATGTCATAGTTATGGTAGGCAGACATATCATCATCTTCCTCATCAACGTGGTTTACACCTAATTTAGCGCTAGCACTCAGTCCTTGATATTCGAATGGGCTTTTACTATTCATTAGAATAATACCCTGAATGGCATTTGGTCCGTACAGAGCAGAAGCAGCACCAGGAAGTATCTCGACACTCTCAAGATCTAATTCGCTGATACCTACTATGTTACCAACTGGGAAGTTTAGACCCGGAGCCTGGTTGTCGATACCGTCAATTAGCTGAACGGTTCTTGTATTACCGTTTGCTCCAAAACCTCTCGGGTTGATGGAAGTAAACGTTAAACTTTGAGTAGATACATCAATACCTTTTAGTGTTTTGATGTTATCATAAAAACTAGGAGCAGCCGATTCCCGAATAGCTCTTATGTCCATTTTTTCAATGGTAACTGGAGATTCAAGAATACTTTCTTCCACCCTTGAAGCAGAAACAACTACTTCCTGTCCCAATAAAGCGGCTTCTTCCATTGGTACGTTAAGCGTAGCTCCACTTTGAGTAACTTCTACTTCCATGGTATTAAAACCAATAAAAGAGAATTGCAATGTGAAAGGAGGAGCCATTTCAACAGATAGATTATAGTTTCCATCCGGATCAGAAATAGTACCTATTACTTTTCCTTTCACAACGATATTTACACCAGCCAATGCTTCACCTGAATTGGCGTCAGTAACTTTTCCTGACACAGTAGTACCCTGTGCAAAGGTTATTCCATAAGCTCCCAGAATGAACAGGAGTAGGAATCCATACTTAGTAAAAATTTTCATCATATAATTTTTGATTTACATTAAATGAATTGAAAGTTGATTATAGTTTGTCAATTGGTTAAAAATTAGACCAATTAAATCTACAATAAAATATTGGAAATAGTAAGCATGCATACGATTTAAATGCTTAAATCGCCAGTAAATGGGAAATATGAAGGTTGGGAGGTAAGGCTACTGCGCTCCGAATTCTTTCTTTACGTGCTCTACCAGCTTTTCGCAAAGATCATTCATCTGCTGAGACATAAACTCATCACCTGTGCTATTTAAAACACTTTGGGCAAGACCACCGAGACAATCAATATAAAATCGTTTCATTTCATCTACAGGCATTTCTTTTGTCCATAGATCCATACGCATAGTATTTTTTTGCTCATGATCCCAAAGCGAAATGCTTATGGATTTTGTTTCATCCGGGTCTGAACTGCCTTTTTCTGATGCGTTCCATGTTATTTTTTCAGGAACGTTCTTGTCATCTAATTCTACGGTGAAATTTATTTCTGATTTCTTCATTGGTTAGTTGTGAGTCTTTAGTCGTAAGTCTTTAGTCGTAAGTCTTGAGTAGTTAGCCTTGAGCAGAAGATGATATGTTAATTTATTTTCATTTCAGGTATTTCACCTTCTATTATTAGTTTTCCTTCTGTTGCTGCTTTAATTTCTTCTACACTTACACCTGGTGCTCTTTCCAGCAGTTTAAATCCGCCTTCAGGGAGAACATCCATCACTGCCATATCAGTGACAATTTTTTTAACACACTTAATTCCTGTGATTGGTAAAGTACACTCTTTCAAAAGTTTGGAATCGCCAGAACGGCTCTTGTGCTGCATAGCAACAATAATATTTTCTGCTGATGCTACTAAATCCATCGCACCGCCCATGCCTTTCACCATTTTCCCCGGAATTTTCCAATTGGCGATATCTCCGTTTTCAGAAACTTCCATTGCGCCAAGAATGGTAAGATCAACATGTCCGCCACGTATCATCCCAAAACTTTCTGAGGAATTAAATAGCACAGAGCCGGGCATCATGCTTACTGTTTGCTTTCCGGCATTTATTAAGTCAGCATCCACATCTTCTTCAAAAGGAAATGGCCCTATGCCCAATAAACCGTTCTCAGATTGAAGAACCACATCTATTTTTTCAGGTATATAGTTAGCCACTAGTGTAGGAATACCAATTCCTAAATTAATATACCATCCATCTTGAACTTCCTGTGCTATTCTCTTAGCGATACCTATTTTATCTAACATGATTAATTTCTTTGAGTTACTGTGCGTTGTTCAATTCTTTTCTCGTAATTCTTACCTTCAAAAATTCTCTGAACGTAAATGCCTGGTGTGTGAATTTCATTTGGATTCAATTCACCAAGAGGAACTAATTCTTCCACTTCAGCAATCGTAATTTTCCCAGCTGCAGCCATCATGGGATTAAAATTTCTGGCAGTACCTTTAAATATAAGATTTCCAGCAGAATCGCCTTTCCAGGCTTTCACTAAGGAGAAATCTGCCTGAAGCCATTCTTCCATCAAATACTTTTTACCATGAAATTCTCTTACCTCTTTACCTTCAGCCACTTCTGTTCCGTAACCCGCAGGTGTAAAGAAGGCAGGAATTCCAGCACCTCCGGCTCTAATTCTTTCCGCCAAAGTTCCCTGAGGTATGAGGTCTACTTCCAGTTCGCCTGCAAGCAGTTGCCTTTCAAACTCTGCATTTTCTCCTACATACGAAGAAATCATCTTTTTAACCTGGCGTGTCTTAAGCATAAGCCCTATACCAAAATCATCGACACCGGCATTATTAGAAATACACGTAAGGCCTTTAACACCTGTTTTTAGTAAAGCTGAAATGCTATTTTCTGGTATACCGCAAAGGCCAAATCCGCCTAGCATGAGTACCGCATTGTCATAAATATCTTTTACTGCTTCATCAGCATCTTTAACTATTTTATTAATCATAGTGAATCATTTAGTATAGTTAATGCAATTTTTTTATCCAGTTCGAGTTGAAATTTGAGTGACTCAATATCCTCAAACTTCTTTTCTTCCCGGATCATCTTTTTAAAAGAAACTTTCAAGCTTTCGCCATAAATATCTTTATCAAAATCAAAGATATGAACTTCTATAGTTTTTGTTTTACCGTTTACTGTTGGTCTATAGCCTATATTCATCATTCCTTTGTGTTGTGAATGATCAATATTTACTATCACAGCGTAAGAGCCATCGGCTGGTATTAATTTATGTTTAGAATCTATTTCCAAATTGGCCGTAGGAAAACCAATAATTCTCCCAATCTTTTCTCCTTTCACTACTCTTCCGGTTATTGAGTAATCACTGCCGAGTAAATCACGCGCAATGTGTACTTCGCCATTGAACAATGACTGCCTTATTTTTGTGGAGCTTACACCTATGTGATCAACCTCTTGCTTTGAAATTTCTTCCACATCAAAGCCATATCTGGAAGAATTCGCTTTCAATTGCTCAAATCTACCTTCTCTGTTATTTCCAAACCGATGGTCGTAGCCTATAACTAATTTTTTGGTGGCAATGGTATCTACCAACACTTTTTGAATGAACTCCTCAGAACTAAGTTTTGAAAACTCCTTTGTGAAAGGAATACGTAAAAGGTGATCAATTCCTTGCTCTCTAAGCAATTCGGCCTTTTCTTCAAACGTATTTAAAAGCTTGAGTGTTGAGTCATCAGGATATAATACGAGCCGTGGGTGGGGCCAAAACGTTATTAAAACACTTTCGCCATTGTTTTTTCTGGCAATTTCATTCACTCTGGCCAGAATTTTTTGATGCCCAATGTGCACACCATCAAAAGTGCCGCTGGTTACAACTGCATAATCTAACGGTTTAAAATCTTCTAGTTTATGGTAGATATTCATTTAGACGTTAATTCTTCAATGGTTTTAGCATCATTAACATGATATTCACCAATTCTTGTTCTCCTTAATGAAGATAAATAAGCACCTACACCAAGTAACTCACCAAAGTCTCGGGCAATACTACGAATATAGGTGCCCTTGGAACAAATAATCTTAAAATGTATTACCTCGTCTTCAACCTTTAAAATATCAAATTCCTTAACCTCCACCTTTCGCGACTTTAGCTCCACTTTTTCACCCGCTCTGGCTCCTTTGTACGCTCGCTTGCCATCAACCTTAATAGCTGAAAAAGTTGGAGGTACTTGATCTATCAAACCTGTTAGCTTAGTTGCTGCATCTAAAATATCTTGATTTGTAATATGCAGTGTCGATTGGCTGTTTTCAATGTCAGTTTCAAGATCATAGGAAGGAGTGGTGCTGCCTATTGTAAACGTTCCAGTGTATTCCTTTTCCTGAGCCTGGAAGCTTTCAATTTTTTTAGTTTTTTTGCCAGTACATAAAATAAGCAGGCCGGTAGCTAAAGGATCAAGCGTACCGGCATGTCCTATTTTCTTTACCTTTAAATGATAACGCAGTTTCTTAACAACATCAAAAGATGTCCACTCTAATGGCTTATCGACCAGTAAAACTTCTCCGGGTTCTTGTGGTGTAGCATTTGGATCCATTAGAAAAGCGCAAATGATAAGGCTATTATAGCAACAAGAATACAGTAAATGGCAAAGTATATAAGTTTACCACGTTTAACGAGGTTAATCATCCATGTGCAGGCAACCAGTCCTGAAACAAAGGCAGCGATAAAACCTATAACCATGGAACCTGTACTTTGCGAGTTTTCTGCAAGTGCTGGTGCCTCTATATAGTCTTTCACTTTTAATAAAGTTGCTCCTAGTATAGGTGGGAGAACCATCAAAAAAGAAAATCGTGCTGCTTTCTCCTTATCTATGCCCAATAGTATGGCCGTTGATATAGTTGCACCAGATCGTGAAATACCGGGTAAAATAGCAATTGATTGTGCGATACCTATTATGAATGATTTACTATATGTTAATTCTTTTGCCGTTTTGTTAGAATAATGAGTAAGTAGTAGAAGTATTCCTGTAATGCCAAGCATTGAAGCAACCAATAGAATATTGCCTGAGAAAAAAGACTCTACTTCCTTTTCAAAAAATACTCCCACAATACCTACAGGGATCATTGAAATAAGAATCTGGAAAATAAACTTTGTGTCGTCATTTAATTTAAACTCTAAGAGGCTTTTTAAAAGTTGCCAAATGGTTTTTCTAAACACAACGATAGTGCTAAGCGCTGTAGCGCCATGAACAATGATTGCAAAGAGTAGATTGTTTCCTGTTTCTACATTTAGCAGCAATGCACCTAGCTCTAAATGGCCGCTACTGCTAACAGGAAGAAATTCGGTAAGACCTTGTATAATGCCCAATACAAGTGCTTCAAGTGCCGACATTTATTTCTTGGGGGAGTAAAGAATTGCTGCAATTTCAATCAGGAATCCTATGAAAACCAGAATAGGCCCTAATGTTAACCCTAGAAACCCGAAGCCAAAAGGCTCAGAATCAGAGCTCATTACTATGAAGCCAATTACTAAAAGTGAGATGCCGAGAAGCATTAACTTATAATTCTGAGAGCCGAAAGGCATTTTATTATTTTTTTCCATTTGTTAGTAAAGTTCGTCTAATGACATTTTAAGATACTTTCTTACAGAGCGGTAAGTACTAAGTAACCCAATAATACCTCCGATAACGAGAAGAGAAGTAAATAAAATCAATATCTTGTCAGTTTCCTGAAGTGTTTCAAGATCTTGAATTCTGCTGTTGGCAAAATTCATTAAAAAGTAGAGTAAGGCTGAAGATAGTACACCAGCTAATACGCCATTAAAGATTGATCGAATTAAAAAAGGTTTTTGAATGAAGCCCGATGTGGCTCCAACTAATTGCATACTTCTTATTAAAAAGCGCTGAGAAAATAAGGCCAGTTTAATAGTATTATTAATAAGAATGATTACTACAATGAGAAGTACAAACGCAAACCCTAATAAGAATAAGGCTATTTTTGTCATATTTTCATTGATAGAATTAACCAGGTTTTCGATATATACTACTTCAAAAACACCACTTAATTTTTCCAGTTCTTTTTTTATGGTTTTCAAATTTGCAGTTTGCTGCTGATCCGGGTCAATTTTAACAATGTAGGCATCTCTTAGGGGATTTTCTCCTAAAAACTCCCTAAAATCTTCGCCCGTATCTTCGATAAACTGTTTTTCAGCTTCTTCTTTTGAAATAAAGCTTATTTGAACTTCTTCATTTTGCTTAGCTACATAATCTTTGGAAGAAAGCGTTTTGAAGACCTGTATTTTTTGATTCTGAGAAATATCTTTATTCAGATAAACCTGAATCTCAACGTTTTCTCTCACAATTTCTGATAGCCGGTTAGCATGTAAAATCAATAGGCCAAAGAGTCCAATGACAAAGAGCGAGAGCGTGATACTGAAAATGACACTGAAAGCAGGGTAGCTACCCAACTTCTTTTTCTTCCTTGATTTACTTTCTTTTTCGGCCATAATTTTAACGAGATCAAAAGTAAGTAAATTATTTTTTCTTCTCGATTTTCAGCAGCCATAAAAAACCCCTGAATGAAAGGCGGATCATCCAGGGGTGCACACTAAATAGAAAAAACTAACTTTTAACTATTGCCTTACAGACTCTAAACTCTTGATTAGACTAGGCTCAGTTAATTCTTTAAGTGCCTGGATATCATCTGAGTTTTGTTTAATATCATAGTAAGTCCCTTTATAGAATAAGTACAGAATTTTGCCTTCAGAAGAATTAAACTCTAATATTTCGTATAGTCCTTTATCAAATGAGCCAAACAAGTATAGCTTGCCATCTTTAAATTGATAATGGAAATCGTACTTCCTCTTACTGTCATCTACATGAATATCTATAGAAGAAGGTGCTATCGATGGCTTTTCTTCCAGGCCAGAAACTGGGGCTACTTCTTCATCTGATTCTTCATCTATTTCTAACGGCTCTACAAGTGTAGACTTATGTATTTCTGGTTTTCTTGTTTCAGTTTTAGATGTAGCCTTATCAGAAACACTATTTTTATTAGTTAAAGACTCTTTTTCCTCACTTTTAATTACATCTTCCTCTTTAATGTCGGAGGCGATATCAGAGTTTTTTGGAATAAGATTTTCGATAGGTTCAGAAATCTCTTTGGGCGCCAAAATCTCTTTTGATGCTTCCCTACCAGTTAATGCAAAGTAAGAAACAGTGGCAATTAAAGCAACACCACCTATGAAGGCGGCTAGCTTCAGTGTGGAAATCCCTTCGGTCGTACCACCTGAACCAACTGAAATAGCATCTAATTTTGCTTTCAACTCCGCCTTTCTGGCACTTTTGATACCCTCAACAATATCAGATTGTAAGTCAAATTCCTTTTTAAGACCGGGCTCTGAGTTAAGCCTTTTAATAAACGTCTCTTTATCAACTTCACTCAGCTCCCCATCAAAGTAGGCGTTAATTAATTCTGTATTTTTCATATATCTTAATCCAAAAAGTCTTTCTCTGAATACAGAGATTTGACTAATTCATCCAATTTTTGTTTGCACTTGTATTTCTTGGTTTTAGCAGTGTTTGTATTAGCAAACCCAAGCTTATCAGCAATGTCTTGCATTGATAAACCATCAAAATAATAATACATTAAAACTTTTTTACATGTATCACCCATTTGGTTAATACATTCATTTATCAATCTGGCTCGTTCAACCTTATCATGATCCTGATATTCAATCGAATCTTTCTCCTCTGAAGAAAGCCTTCTTTTTCTATCTAATTCTTTGCGCCACAAGTTTTGACATATACTATATATGTATGTACTTATTTTGGAAGTAAGGGTTAAATTTCCGCTTACTGACTTTTGCCAAAATACAACAAGAGCCTCCTGATAAATATCCTTCGCCTCTTGTTCTGTGCCACTATTTTTCATGACCATTTGGGTCATCATCCTGTAATACTTTTTATACAAGATTTCAAGAGCTCGTTCATCTCCTTTACATATCTTATCGAATATATCCTTTTCGTTCATGGAGCTCTTCGTTTTATACAATTTGTTTATTGGAGGTAACCAAAGTGTTTGACGTGATTCTGATTTTATCGTTTAAGCGGCAAATATTTAAGATATAGTGTAATATAAGCCTTTAATTGTAACGTTCCCATGTTTGGGTTCTATAGAAAAACCCCCAATAACCACGAACATATAGTTTACCATTTTCCAGCCAAATTTTACATTTATAAATTTTGCCTTCATCTGGCTTAAGAACAGTACCGCCTGAGTACTCATCCCCGTCTTTTTTAAGGTTTTTCATTATTTCCATACCAATAACCTTCTTGTTATACCTTGAATCATCAGTAGGGCATTTGTCACAAACAGGATCTGGGTCTAAACCTTCACGATCAAAGAGTTTTATAATTTTACCATGAATAGCACCTTCTTTTTCATAAATCTCAACAACAGATTTGGCTTCACCTGTTTCATCATCAATTGTTTTCCACTTGCCAGTACCATCTGTCTGTGCAAAGTCCGAAGAATAGCAGAATAATGCAATTAATAGTAGGGGGAGATGATTGATTATTTTCATAGTATTTAATCAAGTATGGATAAATATATTCAATTACCGATAAACATAAAAAGCCCCATCAATGACGGGGCTTCTATTTTGTTTATTTTAATACTTCTTAATTAGATGCTTCAGCGGTTATTTTTGTAGGTACCTTTTCATCTATAGGCGCCTCTGTAGATAATTCTACAATTGGTTTAGCAGCTTCCAATGCTTCTTTATCAGAACTTTCTCCATGACCTTTTCCACTTATCTGACCCAAGATAGGGGCAATAACCAGACCTACCAGACATGTTAATTTAATTAAGATATTCATAGATGGGCCTGAAGTGTCTTTAAATGGATCACCCACCGTATCTCCTGTTACTGCAGCTTTGTGGGCATCAGAACCTTTGTATGTCATTTCGCCATTTATCATTACACCAGCTTCGAATGATTTTTTGGCGTTATCCCAAGCACCACCTGCATTGTTTTGGAAAATAGCCCAAACAACACCCGAAACGGCAACACCTGCCATGTAACTACCTAATGCTTCTGGCCCCATAGCAAAACCGATAATAATTGGAGTAATGATGGTTATTGCTCCTGGCAGCATCATTTCTCTTAAGGCAGCTTTAGTAGAAATTTCTACACATTTACCATAATCAGGCTTACCCGTTCCTTCCATGATACCTGGAATTTCTTTGAATTGACGTCTTACTTCCATCACCATATCCATGGCTGCTTTACCAACAGATTTCATAGCTAAAGCTGAAAATACAACCGGAATCATACCACCTATAAATAAAGCGGCTAAAACATCAGCTTTGAATATGTTGATACCGTCAATTCCTGTGAAAGTAACATAAGCAGCAAATAATGCTAGTGCAGTAAGAGCAGCAGATGCAATGGCAAAACCTTTACCTACAGCAGCTGTAGTATTACCTACTGAATCTAATATATCTGTTCTTTCTCTTACTTCAGCTGGGCATTCACTCATTTCTGCCACTCCACCTGCATTGTCAGCAATTGGCCCAAAAGCATCAATTGCAAGTTGCATAGCAGTTGTAGCCATCATAGCTGATGCAGCAATTGCTACACCATAAAAACCTGCTAATTCGTAAGATCCCCAAATTGCAGCGGCAAAAAGTATTACTGAAGAAAATGTAGAAATCATTCCTGTAGCTAAACCTGCAATGATATTGGTGGCTGCTCCTGTTGAAGAGTTTTGAACGATATCCAAAACTGGTTTTTTGCCTAGAGCAGTATAATATTCAGTGAAGTATGAAATTAAATAACCTACACCAAGACCAACAAGAGTTGCATAGAATACATGTCTGCTTGGAATGTTAAATGTTCCTTCACCGAAGAACTTCATTCCTACAATAGTTTCAGGAAGCATCCAATCGATAAGAAACCAACCTGCAACAGCTGTTAATAAAATAGAGGTGATGTTACCTGTATTTAGTGCTCTTTGCACTTCAGCTTCTTTGGCTGAATTATCTTTTATTTTAATGAGGAACGTACCAATAATCGAAGAAATAATTCCTACACCAGCGATCATGATAGGAAGTAGGATGGGGCCCATTCCATTGAACTCTTCTATGACAAGTCCTGCATCTGCCATATCTTTAATGATGTAGTTACCCAACACCATGGAAGCCAATACTGTAGCCACATAAGAACCGAAAAGGTCAGCTCCCATACCAGCAACGTCACCTACGTTATCACCTACGTTATCGGCAATGGTAGCAGGGTTTCTAGGGTCATCTTCCGGGATGCCGGATTCTACTTTACCAACAAGGTCAGCTCCAACATCAGCTGCTTTGGTGTATATACCACCGCCAACACGTGCAAAAAGTGCGATTGATTCAGCGCCTAATGAGAATCCGGCAAGTGCTTCAAGAACTACTGTCATTTCATTGTAGAATGAATCTGCACCAGTAATGAATGAAGCAACGAATATTAAAAAGAATAAACTTAATCCTAATACAGCTAAACCAGCTACACCTAAGCCCATAACTGTTCCACCACCAAATGAAACCTTTAACGCCTGAGGAAGGCTTGTTCTGGCCGCTTCAGTGGTTCTTGCATTTGCTTCAGTTGCAATTCTCATTCCGATGTTACCAGCTACTGCCGAGAAAATAGCTCCTATTACAAAAGCAGGTACAATCATCCAACTTGTAGTTTCAACCACAGTGGAGATGCCAAACAATGCGATGGCTGCTATAACAACAAAAACAGCAAGTAATCTATATTCTGCACTAAGGAATGCAAGTGCACCGTCTTTAATGTTTTTAGAGATTTCCTGCATTTTCTCATTTCCAGGATTTTGTTTTTTTACCCATGACATTTTAATGAGCATGAATACAAGTCCCACAAGTGCAAGACCAATCGGTACGTAGATCAAATTATCCATTGATAATAGTTTATAAATTGTTTGATTTTAAATTGAAAAAGGGCAAAAAGCCCCTTCGCTAAAAGCGGCACAAATATAAAATAAGTAACCTTATTTTAAAACATTATCGCTAAAACATGCGTGATTCAGAGATTGTTATAAAAACAGCTTTTGCAGATTGCTCCAAAGTAACTTCTTTTCAGGAACATTATTTTGTATTTCCCGGAGACTGTTTGCTTTTTGAAATTTAATACCTTCTACGGTTTTTATTTCGTAATTAGATAACCCCGGGATATTTTCAAACTCTCCAAACAAAAGCACAATTGAACTATTAAAGTCTTTTAGCCGGTCAATTGAACATTCATTTTTGGCAAGATTTATTATGGCCACATCTTGCAAGGATAAACTAACGGCAGAAAGTATTTTAAGTAAAAACTGTTCGTCTTGATTCGAAATGTGTTTTTCAGCCGGATAATTCACCAAGATGATAATGTTTTTAGCGTTTTGGCCTTTAAACGATATAGGCCAGGTCTTCTCCATAACTTGCTTTTCCTTCTTTTCTGCTTCTTCGGTTTTAGAATACTCAGCATTGGGCCCCTGAGCCACTTTACGCTGAGCTTCATTTATAACATATAGCTCATCATCAAAAACATACTTTAGAAAGGCCTTATTATGCATTCTGCTTAAAGTCAAAAAGTGATTTTAATTCATTTGCTTCATTAGGTTTCATTCTGCCAGCCAACACTAACCGGAGTTGTCTTCTTCTTAGTGCCCCGGCATAGTACTCTTTTTCATCATCTGTTTCTGGCGTAGCTTCAGGCACATCAATAGGTCTGCCAGATTGATCAACGGCTACAAATGTGAAATAGGCAGAATTACTGGCAAATTTTCTACCGCTAGGGATATCTTCTGCCTCTACCTCAATTCTTACTTCCATAGAGGAACTGAAGGCTCGTGTTACTTGTGCTTTTAACGTTACCACATTACCTAATTGTATGGGTTTACCGAAAGACACGTTATCAACAGAAGCTGTTACAACAATTCTATTCGAATGCTTTTGAGCTGCGATGGCAGAAACAATATCCATCCAATGCATGAGACGACCGCCCATTAGATTATTTAAGGTATTCGTATCGTTTGGTAATACAAGCTCCGTCATGGTTACGTACGACTCGCTCACTTTCTTCACCTTTTTAGCCATCATTTTATAGAATTAGTTTTTCCAGCCCTGTTCGCCAAGCAAAGGTACAAAGCTGAAATAATCGAAAGTTTCTTTTTTGATTTTTTTATCCTCCTTCTTTATAATCCGCAGCATCTTTTGTTTTTGGGCATCGCCAACAGGAATTATTAAAATACCATCAATTTTTAATTGATTGATAAGGGCCGTAGGAACGGAGGGAGCACCTGCCGTGACAATAATTTTATCGAACGGAGCTTGCTTGGGTAAACCTTGAGAACCGTCACCAAAATAAAACTTGGGCGAATAGCCCATTTTAGGAAGAAATTTCTTCGTTCGTTCGTAAAGGTTTCTGTTATACTCTATGGTGTGTACCTCAGCACCCAACTCTAAAAGTACACTTGCCTGATAGCCTGAACCTGTGCCTACTTCCAACACCTTATCACCAGGCTTAATCTCCAGCTTTTCACTTTGAAATGCCACCGTATAAGGTTGGGAAATTGTCTGGCCTTCACCAATAGGGAATGCTTTGTCTTGATAGGCATGACCAACAAGCGCATTGTCGAAAAAATAATGTCTTGGGATTTTACCAATAGCCGCTAGCACCTGCTCATTTACAATTCCTTTTTCTTTGAGCACTCTTACGAGCGATCGCCTCATTCCTTTATGTTTATAGCTATCTTCCATTGCTAACTGCGAATATATAGTTTCAGGCTGTAAATCGGCATAAAAATACATATACTAAAATTATTAGCTTAATAATTTGCTTATTTCTGTATAATGATTGATATTGCTAATAAAATTAGCTAAATGAATTATAAACTAAGCTTAAAAAGCAAAAGACTAGTTTCAGGTAAGTGCCAGGTAAAGTTTGTGGTATCTGATAGCGAAACTGATCTTTTGTACGGTTATGTGCTCTCTGAAGCAGGTGCTACGCTTAAGGATGTGGTAGGTAAAATTGAAACTGAAGTAAAATTAACTCAAGGTTCAGACCAGATATATCATAATCATTTATATAATTTGCATTCGAAGCAGCAACCAAGAGATATTCTTATTTTTAAAAATTAGATGACACTGATTAGCGATAATATTAAGTTTTTAAGAAAGAAGATTGGTCTTACTCAAGAGCAGTTTGCAGAACGAATAGGTATTAAGAGATCATTGGTTGGAGCTTATGAAGAAGGTAGAGCTGATCCCAGGATAACGAATTTGATTAATATGGCTCAGGTCTTTGGTACGAGTGTGGATATTCTTATCAACAAGAATGTGATGAAGCTCTCTGATGCTGAATTAAATACTAGTAGTTATAAGCGTGGTAAAGAAGTTCTGGCAATTACCGTTGATTCAGATCAACGAGAAAATATTGAACTAGTACCTCAGAAAGCAGCAGCAGGTTATTTAAATGGATATGCTGATAGGGAATATATTGAAGAGCTGCCAAAATTCAAACTGCCAATACTTCCTGAAAATGTAACGTATCGTGCATTTGAAATAAGCGGTGATTCTATGTTGCCCATTTTACCAGGCACTATTATTATAGGCGAGTATATTGATGATATAAGGGAAATTAAGAATGGCAAAACATACGTGCTCGTAACCAAAACCGAGGGTATCGTATATAAAAGAGTATTTAATTACAT
>NZ_JAVJUY010000061.1:0-4430 GCF_040220315.1 Fulvivirga sp. | reverse complement strand
TCCACTATAAAAGGATGCTTGAGGTTGTATTTGATGACATCAGAACCACCTAGTGGATGGATCTCCATAAATTCAGGTGATTTCCAGCTTTCATCAAGAATGGTATAGGGTTGACTTGTAAATTTAGTAGCCCAAGCAGCTTGTTGTTCAGCAGATTCATTTGCCTTTACATTGTGTGCTAACTCAAGCGCTTTTGCATTAGCATTGGGATCAAGTACTTGCTTTTGAGTATTGGATTTTTTAGCAATACTTTCTGCTTCTTCGTGTCCGGTGGCAGTACCAGCTTCGTTTTCTTCTTTTAATTTTTCTTGAGCTTTTTCTATCCTTCTTTTCTTCCAATGTTCAGAAACTTCTTCTCGGAATTTTTTTATCGAGGGCACTATCTTCTCATTAATAGTCCATTTCAGATTATAAACAGGTACTGCACCTCTTTTAATATTCTTTACAGCAAAAGCTTTATCCAATATTGCATCAAAAGAAATTTCACACCCCCACCACCGATCAATATCCTCGAAACCGGGTTTCCAGTGTGGAATCTCTCCATAAAACACTTCTCTTCCATTCCTTAAGATTGAGATACCCTCGTTTCGGTCTATGAATCTATCTCTGGTTTCTTTCGCACCACCAACACCCTGATAATCTCTGAGTGATTTGTCTATTAATGAAAGTTGAATCTTCACATTACTTGAGCCATCTGTATCAAGTATATCACCATCTTCTACTGGAATCGGCCAATCAATATTAATTGGATCTGTCAGAAATGACGACTTGTCAGAAGGAAAACGCTCGTTTTTGACGTACAGTGGGTCAATAGCTAGTACAGGCTTATTGTTAATCTGTATTTCCAATTTCCTCTTTTCTCCATCTACTTCTACTTCTCCCCAAATAAATTTCCTGAATGTTCTACCAAACCAAATATCCATTTCTTCAATAAGGGTATCAGCAGATACAGGTTGTTTGTCATACTTGTTCCAAATTACTAGAGTTCCATGCTCTTCTTGAACTAGGTGCTTCAGATGTTCCGGAACATTAGATATTGATGGTTCGGGAATTGAATTCATTTTCACAGGATTACCTGTGATGTCATCAATGTCAATAAAAGTATAAAGCCAATTTCCTTTTTCAGTTTTAGAGTATACCTCAACCTTTTTACATTGATTAATGGCACCTAGTGTCATTCCAACACCAAATCGACCAATTCCCGAGCGATCATTGTAGCGGCTAGAAAACCCCAGTTGTAAACATCTGTGAAGTGTTTCA
Source organism: Fulvivirga sp. (assembly GCF_040220315.1). Taxonomy (GTDB): domain Bacteria; phylum Bacteroidota; class Bacteroidia; order Cytophagales; family Cyclobacteriaceae; genus Fulvivirga. The sequence continues at coordinate 3,170 of NZ_JAVJUY010000061.1, read as the reverse complement.
GCATCCATGCCGTAACCATTATCACCAAATGCAATCCAATCAACAACTTGATACTCCCCGACTCTTTGTCGTGCTTCCTGGTGAGCTTTAACAAGCACTTTGACTGAAGTTGCATGAGCCTGTATTGAATTATCAATTACTTCGCCGTATGCACTATATGCATCAAAATCTGATTCTCTCATTGAGAGAAGAGCTGTTGAATCACTAACGAATCTTACTGTTGTGGAGGGTTCCATTTAGATTAGGTTTGGTAGCAAACTATTAATTAAAAGTAAAAAAAGAATATGAAAACCGTTATGTAAATGGCGTTAAGCATTTTTGAATCCTATAAATACATAAATGTATGAATCTAGTCTGATTATTTCTTACGCTAGCTTGCTCTTGTTACTCGGGTTGGGCTTTTCGCTTTTATATGGTAACCTGGTCAATCCAAAGTTGCAGAAATAGCTATTCCCTAAATCATTTTTTCAGGTTTTTTGATTTCCTTAACTAAATGTTTGTTCTCCGTTTCTTTATGTCACACAATGTACAAACACGGTTTACCGAACATTTTCAAGTAGAAACTCGAAAATCACCATAATGAGTCTGTTTTATTATTTCACCTTCTTTTCAATTTCATCTAAAACGGTCGGTAAATCATTATTTATTTGGTGACCATTAAATCTTAAAACTGATATACCCAGGGTCCTCAATTTACTATCAATCTCTTTATCTTTTGCAGAATCATGATATTCCTTACCATCACAAAATATAGCTAGCCTCCTGTCTGGAAAATAGAAGTCTGCCACTGTAATCAACTGTTCTTGTCCAATCCATACTTCGTTTTCCTGCATTTGAGAATTGTTTGTAAACATTTCTCCATTTTTATAAAAACACATCTGAATTTCAGGGTAAAGCTCTCTTATGCCCAAGCCTTGTAAAAGGAACAATTCAATGGGAGAGTCACAACCCCAGATCCTTCTTGGTCGAATATCTTGAAATTGTTTGAAGTACAAATCGGTCTTAAATCGTCTATATTTAGCATTTATTTGCTTATTGAAAGTACTATTCTCCATCATCTCAACCTCTTTTTTATCAAATATTGGCGATAGAAAATACATTCCCCAAACAAATCCAATACTGTCTGTATATCCAGTATTTGTCATTCTTGAAAATACATCATAATGTGATACATACCCTCCAAATACACCTTGGAAGGGATTGAAGTCAGAATAAACATAACCGCCCTCTTGAGTAAGTTTTTCAAGATCAAATTGTCTAAGCAGATCAATATTCCAGGTGTCAATTTGCTTATTCTTTTCCATTGGAACCAAAGATACACTGTATGGGATTCCAATAAGTACGCCATCTTTTCTCTCCTTTAAAGTATGGAAATTCATTATTAATTGGATTGCTTGGAACTCTGTGACTCCAATACTTTCATAGTACCCATATTCTTCTGGAAGAGGATTTGTAAATATGATAGTCGAATCTTTATCATCAACTTTACCGTTTTTACCAATGAATTCAGCTCTTGATTTTGTTAATGGAAGAATTCCATTTAGGGTATGAAAGTCTAAGTTAAGTATGGGAGGCAATTTATTGTAATCAATATCTAAACTGTATCCAGTTGGGAATTCCTTGTAATACTTGATTTTTTCTTCTAAATATTTTGGTCTGTTTTCTATCATTTTGAATAAAAAACTCCTTGCACTTTAAGGAAGGTATTAAAACCTTGAAATTTAGGATTCACTTCTTTTTGAGGTCAAAAACCTCTGATTTATCGTACAAAAAAGTATTTCCTTTTTTCTTAAATTGAAGCTTTCCAGCTTCTCTTAAATGCATAAGGTCACAGGATGAGATTTTAAGCTCCTTTTCTACCTCCTTGCTTTTAAGCCAGTCTGATTCTTTTTGCATACACTAAAATAGGTGAATAGTTAGAGGTTTTCCAATTCCACATGTTACGTATCAACCTTTCTACTCATTCTTAATTTTGAGCTTCCCTCGTCCCTCGGGTCGGGCTTTCCGCTCTTACATGGTAACCGCTTCAATCCCTAAGCCATGGAGAAAAAGCTTCTTCCCTAAATCGCTTTTTCGGATTCTCTTATTTGCCATCCCTGGACATTTTGTTCTCCGTTCCCACTTGCTGTCGCAGCAATGTACAAACAGGTCTTCAGAACATGTCAAGTAAAAATCCGGAAATCTCCACCCTTCGGGTAGGTATTTCCGACCGGGTGCAAGCACCCTATTTTTCTCTTGACATAACCTGGACCAGTTTGTGATGTTAGATTGAAAGGCGACAGAAAGAGGAAACTCCGAAAAAATGTGCCCTTTGCCTCCGGCGGGAAAGGCTCAAGAATCGGAAAAAAGAGGGATTATCTGATTTCAATGGGGATTATCCCAATATTGGTTCAATAGACAGATGTTAATCCACAAAATAAAAAAGGAAGTCTCTTTTACGTTTCGCTTACCTTCTTGTTACTAGTAGTACTCTGGTTTCATTCAACTCTAAATATCCCTGATCATAGATATAGCGATATTGTTGGTTGCTCTTTGTAGAGTAGATATTAGTAAAGGAAGTCAAAAATAAAACCCTTGACTACTAAATCCAGCTTGTCAACTTTCGTTCTTCCGGTTCGATTCATTTCTAATAGTAAGTAAAGCTCTTTAAATAACCCACTCGTCAGTGGATTTTTCAAAAATATGGAATGGTATAATATATTAATCTTCATAACCCTCGGAGCTTACTTGAAATTTTAAGTTCCGTAATTGGAGAAAGAGTAAATAACGTTATATTTAACCAATCGACTTTTCCAAGTTGGTTCTTAATTTAGTTAACAAAGTCCCTTGCTTCATAGTGAGGGATTTTTTTGTTTCTAAATAACGTGATTATTTTATATTTTAGTTAACAAATTATAAACCCCAAAAAATCATGGCAAAAGTATCCCCGTTTCACAGCACACATCCTTCAGCAACTGTGTATCATGACAATAACAGATGCACCGAAGGAAACAATATTGAGAAAAAATATCTTAAGTCCGGAACCGGTGGTCGTCCAAAATGCGACCATTGTAAAAGACTTACTTAAGATTTCCATATTGTATTCGTTTACTGTATTTAATAAATACTAATTCATTAAAGGGGACATCCCACATGTCCCCTTTTGGAGATGGTTTAAAACTACCTATATA
>NZ_JAVJUY010000060.1:0-10887 GCF_040220315.1 Fulvivirga sp. | reverse complement strand
GGCCTTTCTGTGGCTAATGTACCTCCAAATTTTCCGACCGGTGTTCTCAGTATGTCAACGATATAGGCAGTTTTCATGAATTTCTTTTATTTATTAACAAAACGGATTCTTTACATTTGCGCTGCAAATAAACCGAAAAATGTCAAGAGCACCTTGACATCAGATACTTCAAAGCTATGTTACAACGAATACAAACAATCTTTTTAATACTTGTGGTTCTATTCATGGGGTTATCGTTCCTCTTCCCATTATGGACTCTATATAATTTGGATGGAGAAATTACTCACCAATTATTTAACCTTAAGCTTAACACCATCTCTGAGCGGGATGGTTCAGTAACCGTTATTCAATACCCATATCTTTTTGTAGGTATTCTTGCGGGGATTACTATGATTGTAGCCATTTTGGAAATATCAAAATTCAAAAACAGATTATTGCAAATGAAGTTGGGAGCTTTAAATGCAATGCTAATGGCAGCTACTCTCGGAGTAGGCGTATATTTTGCTACAGATTTGATCAATTCTATTCCAGGGAATGGTGGAGCTTACGGCCCGGGCTTATTTTTACCCGGTGCAGCTATGATTTGCAATATCATCGCTAACCGATTTATCAGAAAGGACGAGCGATTGGTGCGTTCGGTGGATCGGATTAGGTAAGAATTTTGTATGAATCGAGATTTTCTCAGTGCCAAATTACAGGAGATAAAATCTCGATTTGAAAGCGGAAAACATCCAATAATTGCTCCTGTATGGGAAATTAAAATCCCAAACCTATTATCATCAAACTCAGATGATAAGTATAGATTTCAGCTTGTAAAAGAAATCCCTCTCAATTTTTTATTGAATAATCTACATGAATCTTATTTGAGTCTTTTTAATCAGAAAATTTTATTTAATTATCGACTAAAAGAGTACAAAGTTTGTAATATCCTCAGTAGATGGGATGAAGGCCTTCCTATTGATCCTCCGACATTAATTTGGAATGAGCATCTCGATAAAATCCAAATATCAAATGGAATTCATAGAGTTAATACAGCAATAATAATGGGAGCAAAAAAGCTTCCAGCTGTAATACCAAATAAGGATTATCTGAAAATTTATCCACTACTTTTAGAATCGTCAGGTCGAGATTATTTTAAATAAATTAACTACGTCTGTCATTTTGTCACCAAACCGGTATTGGAATAGTATTTGGAATTAGCCTTTCAGCTAATTGAAATTAATTAACACTTAAAAATATTGTAACAATGGCAGAGAAAGGTACTATTTCGATTCACACCGAGAACATTTTTCCGATCATTAAGAAATTCTTGTATTCAGATCATGAAATTTTCTTGAGAGAGTTGGTATCAAACGCAGTGGATGCTACCCAAAAGCTGAAAAGGCTATCATCATTGGGCGAGCTTAAAGAAGATATTGGTGATACAACCATAGAAATAAGCTTCGATAAAAAGAAAAAAACCATCACCATTAAAGACCGAGGAATCGGTATGACTGAGGAGGAGATTAAAAAGTACATTAATCAGATTGCCTTTAGTGGTGCCACAGAGTTTGTTGAGAAGTTTAAAGACAAAGAAGACATTCAGGACATCATTGGTAAGTTCGGTCTGGGGTTCTACTCAGCATTCATGGTGGCAAAAAAGGTAGAGTTAATCTCTAAATCATACCAGGAAGGAACTACCGCAGCAAAATGGGTATGTGACGGATCAACAGAATTCGAAATTTCTGATGCTGATAAAAAAGACAGAGGTACTACGGTAATCCTTCACATAGCAGATGACTCTGAAGAGTTTTTAGACGAGTGGAGAATTAAAGGGATTCTAGATAAATACTGCAAGTTTTTGCCAGTGCCAATCAAATTTGGTAAAACTACTGAAAGCGTTGAGGACGGTAAAGACAAAGACGGCAAGCCAAAATATAAGTCTGTTGAAAAAGACAGATATATCAATGAAACAGAGCCGCTATGGACAAAATCCCCATCTGAATTAAAAGATGAAGATTACTTAAAGTTCTACAAAGAGCTGTATCCAATGGCAGAGGACCCATTATTCTGGATTCACCTGAATGTAGATTACCCTTTTAACCTAACAGGTATTTTGTACTTCCCTAAAGTAAAGAATGACTTTGAAGTACAGAAAAATAAAATTCAGCTGTACTCTCGTCAGGTATTTATTACGGATGAAGTAAAAGACGTTGTTCCGGAATTCTTAATGTTATTGCATGGTGTAATTGACTCTCCGGATATTCCATTGAATGTATCAAGAAGTTACTTGCAGTCTGATAGTAATGTGAAGAAGATTAACAGTCACATCACTAAAAAGGTAGCGGATAAATTAGCTGAGCTTTTCAAAAACGATAGAAAGTCTTACGAAGAGAAGTGGGATGATATTGGCATTTTCGTGAAGTACGGAATGTTGAGCGAAGAGAAGTTCTATGAAAAAGCGAAGGACTTTGCTTTGTTCAAAAACGTTGATAACAAGTTCTTCACATTTGGTGAGTATGAGGATGCTGTAAAAGCGAATCAGACAGATAAAGACAAGAATAAGATTTACTTGTACACTACTGATGCAGGTAAGCAAGACACATACATCCAATCAGCTAAAAATAAATCGTATGATGTGTTATTAATGGACGGCCCCCTTGATAGCCATTATGTGAATTTCTTAGAGCAGAAGTTAGAGCAAACACAGTTGAAGCGTGTGGATGCTGAAACCATCGATAAAATCATCGATAAGGACGAGAAGATTGACAGCGTTTTAACGAAAGAACAGGAAGAAAAAGTAAAATCAATCTTCGAGGAGGCTATTAATAACACGAGCATGACAGTTTCAGTTGAATCACTTTCTCCAGATGAAATGCCTGTAACCATTACCATGTCTGAATTCATGCGAAGAATGAAGGATATGAGTAAAATGGGCGGAGGCGGATACGCCATGATGGGTAATATGCCGGACCAGTTTAATGTAACTGTAAATGGCAATCACCCGGTAGTTGATAAAATATTGAAAGCTAAAAAAGTAGAGAAAAAATCTCAACTAGCTAAACAAGCTTTCGATTTAGCGATGCTGTCGCAGAATATGTTAACAGGTAAAGACCTGACTAACTTTATCAAGCGCAGTGTAAGCCTAGCGGCTGAATAATTATAGATCCGGCATTGCCGGCACTCCCAGCAATGGGAGACATTCATCAAGTCACCGAATGGCGGAAGCTGTTCGGTGATTTTTTTGGTAGTCATGTCGCAACACAGTGAAGACATCTTTGCCATGAAGAAAGACAGCTACCTAAATTGGGGCAAAGATTTCTCCGTTTAACTGCGAAATGACTTAAAAATTGAGGATCCGTAATTTTTTTTTGAGATTCAATAGAAAGAACGGTACTCCAAGGTCATGTCGCAACGCAGTGGAGACATCTTTACCGCGTAGAAAGTCAGAAACCTAAATAGGGGCAAGGATTTCTCCGTTTCACTGCGAAATGACTACATGTTTATCTTCTGGAGATGTCAGGGTGAGGAGGCCATTCAGTAATTTCGTTATTCAAGAATTTCCAATCGGGGTTGAATCGATTAATCAGCTCTTCTTTTTTGTCTCTACTCCAATCTTTTTTTTCCTTTTCTCTTTCAATCGCGCCTGCAGGTGATGAATGTTTTTCGTAATAAATAAGCTGATAACAAAAATATCTGCCTGCAAATGTTTTGGAATTACCACGATTCAAATAATGTTCAATTATTCGATATTCAAGATTGTTAGTCATGCCTGTAAAAGCACATTTTTCTTTGGGTTAGTGGTGATATAGACGAAGTAGGAATTCAACCAGTTAAAAATAAATTATTAGCAGTCATGTCGCAACGTAGTGGAGACATCTTTGCCACAAAGAAAGATAGCTACCTAAATGGGGGCAAAGATTTCTCCGTTATCACTGCGAAATGACTTAAAATTTGAGGATCTGCAATCTTCTTTTGAGATTCAATAGAAAGAACAGCACCCCAAGGTCATGTCGTAACGTAGTGGAGACATCTTTGCCATGAAGAAAGACGGCTACCTAAATGGGGGAAAAGTGTTCTCCGTTTCACTGCGAAATGACTCTGAATATTAATTGTTCCATAATCGCCTATTGCCAAAAAAAATAAAAAAGGCCTTCTTTACGTTCTCTAATGTGCAAGTGAAAAAACTAGCTTACATATCGTTATTACTCATACTGCCACAACTTTCGTGGGCTCAGGGAGATATTGATCCCAACAGTACGGATGAACAATTCACCATATCGTCTCCTGTAACAATAGAATTAAAAGATGATGAGGAAGAAGAGGAGTTTGTTGAGATCAAGAAAAAGAAACGGAAGAAAAAGGTTTTTTATGGTATCAAGACCCGAAAGGGTTATACGCGAGAAGGGTATGGCAACCGAATAACGTATGAGCTTTTTTATATGCTCAAGGATCCGATAGAATTAGACCCTTATGTGCGGGATATTTATTGGTACGACTTTCGAAGAAAGGAAATACGCATAGGTGGCAAGGTAGATCAGAAATATGGAGCCGTGCTCCACGGACCATATAAAAAGGTGCGTAACGATCAGGTAATTGTGGAAGGTATATTCTTCAAAGGAATGAAACATGGTCGCTGGATAGAGTTGGATAAAGATGATCTACTTGTTGATAAAGAGAAGTACTACAAAGGCTGGCCCAAAGAATCTCTGGTAAGATATTACAGTCGTGAACAAGAGAAAATGAAAGAAATAATACCAGTGGAATATGGCGAAAAAGAAGGCAATTATTTTTACTTCTTTGAATCTGGAAAGGTCGGTGTTAAAGGCGAGTACCATTGGGATCATCCTGTTGGCGATTGGTATGAATACTACCCATCTGGCAGAAGAAAAAAAGTAATCCGCTATCCGAAAGACCCGTTTGAAGAAGACTTTAACCCATACATCTGGAAAGAGTGGGACCCCCAAGGCAGGTTGGTGTATGAGAGGAGGTAAACTAGCAGCTAGTTGCTGGCTGCTGGCCGCTGGTCGCTAGAAACTAGTAACCAGAAACTAGTAAAAAGCATCTTCAAAATGGATAATCTCAAACCTACCCTTACTTTTTACAATTGAAATAACATCAAAACGAATATCGCTTTGCCAGTTGGTGTCGTGGATATAGTGCTCGGCACCTTCTATGACTTTGGCGGATTTCTTTTCATCTACTGAAAGTTCAGGCTCACCAAATGACACATAGCTTTTAGCCTTTACTTCTATGAAAATGAGCAGGTTTTCATGTTTGCAAATGAGGTCTATTTCAGATCTTTTATATCGATAATTGCGCGCTACAATTTCATAGCCTTTTTGGCTGAGATACTCAGCAGCTTGCTCTTCACCCTGCTTGCCTAATTCGGCTTTTGTGTTCATAGAATTATCTACCTTTGAGGCAGTAAATTTAGCATGAACCACCACATCAACAAAAAAGTAAAATTTATAAACCTGGGTGAGATAGATTACCAAGAGGCTTGGGACTACCAGACAGAATTATTTGATGCAGTTGTTCAAAGAAAAATTGAAAACAGAAAAGTAGAAGTTGTCCAACAAAAAGTAACAGATAACTACCTAATTTTTTGCGAGCACCAGCATGTATATACCTTGGGTAAAAGTGGTTCGGAAGAGAATTTGTTGCTGGATGAAGCTGGTCTAAAGGAGAAGAATGCCACTTATTACAAGATCAACAGAGGCGGTGATATTACCTATCATGGCCCTGGTCAGTTAGTAGGCTATCCTATTTTAGACCTTGACAATTTCTTCACCGACATTCATAAATATTTGCGCTTATTAGAGGAGGCTGTTATTTTAACACTCAAAGATTATGGTATTAATTCAGGCCGTATAGAAGGGTTAACAGGTGTTTGGTTAGACCATGAAAAACAGGAAAACCCACGAAAAATTTGTGCACTCGGAGTAAAATCGAGCCGATGGGTAACCATGCACGGATTTGCATTTAACATTAATACTGACTTAGATTATTTTAAAAATATTATCCCCTGCGGGATTGATGACAAAGCCGTTACTTCCTTAGAGTTTGAGGTGGGGAAGCCAGTTGAAATGAAAGAAGTAGCCAAAAAGTTAACACATCATATTTCAGAGTTGTTTGAAATGGAGTTGATATGAAGAAAGACATTATTAAACCAGAAGTAAAAAACGTAACAGTGGCGGTAGCCAAAAAAGTGAATGAGGCGAATGTAGAAGAATGGTCTGTGTATTTAATCAATCAAAACGACCATGTTATTGAGAATACTTTAGTGACCTCTAAAGGCTATGGCGAGCAAGGCAATGAAATTCAAAAGACATCTACATTACGACATTTCCTTCAAACAGTTGATGCCAACAGTGCCGTATTGATTGAGCCCATTCAAAAAGAAGTGTTCCATTTGAATAATGAGTATTGGGTAAGCTATTATGTTGATTCAAAAATATTTGATAAAAAGTTCATTTTCTTACCTGACTCCATAAAAGATGAAAATTTGACCTACATTAAGGAGTTAGATACCAAAGGCATTTTACACTCGTGAACAAACAACTGAAAAATATTCTTTTTCTAGACATTGAAACAGTCAGCCAAACGTATGACTATGATTCAATGGATGAACGTCTCAAAAAACAATGGGCAAGAAAAGCCTCATTTTTGAAAAGAGAAGAAGGCGTTTCTGATGAAGAACTCTATCTGGAGAGAGCCGGTATTTTTGCCGAGTTTGGCCAAATTATAGTGATAGGTATGGCCTTTTTTCACCAAGAAGGGGACGAATTGCAATTGCGTACCAAAGCTCTAAAAAGTGATAACGAAAAAGAGTTGTTAGAAGAGTTCAAGTCCATCCTTTCTAAAATGAATTCCGATTTATTGCTCTGCGCCCATAATGGAAAGGAATTTGATGTCCCTTATTTGAGTAGACGTATGTTGGTCAATGGCATTGCTTTACCTGATGCACTCAATCTATCTGGCAAAAAACCTTGGGAAGTAAACCATTTGGACACTATGGATATGTGGAAGTTTGGTGATTGGAAACATTACACATCGCTGGATTTACTGGCCGGAATTTTCGGCATTGAATCCAGCAAATCTGATATGGACGGTTCTATGGTGAATGGGGTATATCACAAGGAAAATGGGTTAGATGAAATAGCTGATTACTGTATTCAGGATGTGATTGTTACCGCCCAGTTGTATGCGAAGCTGAGAAGTGTGGAACTTAATAATTTAGTAATTATTTAATCTTCCAAATCAATCAACTTCATTAAATAAACTATCTTTAAGAGTATTATGAGGTATTTAGTCATTATAGAGCAATCAGACAATGGATTTAGTGCTCATGTGCCAGATCTACCAGGGTGCATTTCTGTGGGTAATACCAGAGAAGAAGTTGAAAATACGATTCAGGAGGCAATTCTATTTCACATTGAAGGACTTGTGGAAGATGGAGAAGAAATTCCCACACCCAAGAGCGAAGGGGTAACTCTCTTAGTGCCAAAAGTTGCATGAAGGTAAAGCAACTTATCAAAAAACTTAAAGAAGATGGCTGGTATTTGGTAGCCCAAAAGGGAAGCCATAAGCAATATAAACATCCAAAGAAGAAAGGGAGAGTCACTGTTCCAGACCACGGTAAAAATATTGATCTTGCTAGGGGCACGGAAAATAGTATTCTGAAGCAAGCAGGTCTCAAGTAAATATTTATGAGCAAAAAAAGAAAAAAACAGAAAGCAGGGAAGTCAGAAAACATCAAGGAGAAGCTTTCTCAAAAAATCGTCAACCTGCTCAATTCAAATTCACACAACGCCTATAGCGTAAGTCAGATTACCAAAAAACTTGGGTTTAAAAGAAACGACTACAACAGGGAAATTCCCTATGTAGTTAAACAACTTGAACGAGACAGTAAAATTCAAGCCCTTTCTAACGGAAGTTATAAGAGTAATAGGGAAACCGAATTTATTGAAGGTAAGGTAGATCATGTAAATCCACGGTTTGCTTATGTAATTCCTACCGATGGTAGTGATGACATCTATGTTTCGGATCGTGACCTCAAGTTTGCCATGGATGGCGATAAGGTACGCGTTGCCTTGAAAGACAAGAAGCACGGTAAACATGCAGAAGGCATGGTTTTAGAGATACTAGAGAGAGGTAAAGATGAGATTGTTGGTAGAATTGAATTCTCACCACGGTTTGCTTTTGTGATAGCCGATAATAGAAAAATTCATCAGGATGTATTTGTAAACCTGAATGAAACCATGCGGGCTGCGCATAACGATAAGGTGATTGTTAAGATAAAGCAGTGGCCATCGCATGATAAAAGTCCGGAAGGTGAGGTAATAAGAATACTTGGTAAGGCAGGAGAAAATAATGCGGAGATACACTCCATTATGGCGGAATTTGATTTGCCTTTTGAGTTTCCAAAGCATGTAGAGGCAGAAGCAGAATCGATCAGTGAGGTACTACCTAAAGAAGAAATAGCTAAAAGAAAAGACTTCAGAGATGTAACTACTTTTACTATTGACCCGGAAGATGCCAAGGACTTTGATGATGCTCTTTCATACAGAAAGTTAGATAATGGGAATATCGAAGTTGGGGTACACATTGCCGATGTTACCTATTATGTTCTGCCAAATACACAGTTAGAAAAAGAGGCGTATGATCGGGCAACATCGGTGTATTTGGTGGATAGAACCATACCAATGCTTCCTGAGAAGCTATCGAATGGTTTATGTTCATTGAGGCCAAACGAAGACAAATTCACTTTTGCAGCCGTTTTTGAATTGGATGAAGAAGCCAAAATCGTGAACGAGTGGTTTGGCAGAACGGTCATTCATTCGGATAGACGATTCGCCTATGAAGAAGCACAGCAAGGCATTGAAACAGGTGAAGGCGACTTTGGAACTGAATTACAACACCTGAATGCATTAGCTAAAAAGTTAAAGGCTAAGAAATTTGCTGCTGGTGCCGTAAACTTTGAAACTACCGAAGTTAAATTTAAGTTGGACGAAAAAGGGAAGCCATTAGGTGTAATTCCAAAGGTTAGGCAAGATGCCCATAAGCTCATTGAAGAGTTTATGTTGCTGGCCAACCGGCAAGTAGCCAGGTTTGTCTATGGTAAAAAGAAAGGGGAAGAAAAACTCACTTTTGTTTACAGAACCCATGATTTTCCTGATCCAGAAAAGATAGAAACCTTTGCCACGTTTGCCAGAAGGTTTGGGCATGAGCTAAAAACGGAAGGCAGTGCAGTTTCAAAATCTTTAAATAGCTTAATGACTGCCATTGAAGGTAAGCCAGAAGAAAATGTACTTCAGCAATTGGCGATTCGTTCCATGGCTAAAGCAAAATACACCACCGAGGCCATGGGTCATTTTGGATTGGCATTCGATCATTATTCTCATTTTACTTCGCCTATCAGAAGGTATCCGGATATGATGGTGCACAGATTATTACAGCACTACCTTGATGGAGGTAAATCTGCTAAGAAAGAAGATTACGAAGAGAAATGTGTACACTCATCAGAACGCGAGAAACGAGCTGCAGAAGCTGAGAGAGCATCCATCAAATATAAACAGGTGGAATATATGTCTCTGGTAGAAGAGAAAGTGTTTGACGGCCTAATATCTGGTGTAACCGAGTGGGGAATTTTTATCGAAATTGTAGCTACCAAATGCGAAGGCATGGTGCGCATGGTCGATCTCAAGGATGATTATTACGAGTTTGATGAGAAAAACTATCGCGTAATTGGTCGAAAAAACAAGAAAATGTATTCGCTGGGTGATAAAGTAACAGTCGCGATTAAAAATACGGACATCGACCGCAGAACAATTGATCTGGAGTTCGTTGATGAAAAGGATAAATTCTTTTACGAATAAGAAAAATAGATGCAACACACTATAGCGCGTTTCCACGCTATGCTGGAACAAAAGTTTGAAGGCCACCAATATGGTGAGCACCCTAAAGAACTTTACGAGCCGATAAATTATATCATGAGTCTGGGCGGTAAAAGGTTACGACCAATACTGGTGATGCTCGGTTATAGCCTCTTCAAAGATGACGCTGAGACCATTATTGATCAGGCTATGGCTGTCGAGGTTTTCCACAACTTTACTCTTATGCACGATGATATCATGGACGAAGCTCCAATACGAAGAGGCAAGGCAACGGTTCATGAAAAATGGAACCACAATACGGCAATTCTTTCTGGTGATGTGATGTTGGTGAAAGCCTATGAATTGCTACTAGGCACACCGAAAAAACAATTGAAGCCGGTTCTGCACTTATTCAACAAAACAGCATGTGAGGTGTGTGAAGGGCAGCAACTGGACATGGAGTTCGAGACCAGGAAAAAAGTGACAGAAGAGGAATACCTCGAAATGATTCGTCTGAAAACTGCTGTTTTACTTGGTATGAGTTTAGAATTCGGAGCCATCCTTGCTGAAGCGAGCAAAGAAGATGTTAAGGCATTACGAGTCTTTGGCGAGAACATTGGAGTGGGTTTTCAACTGAAAGATGATTTATTAGATGTATATGCCGATAAAGAAAAATTTGGCAAACAGGTGGGCGGTGACATTCTTTCTAATAAGAAGACTTACTTGCTTATCAATGCAATTGAAAAGTCAAAAGGGAAGCAAAAAACTGAGTTAAATAAATGGCTAAATGCGGAGATGTTTAAGCCAGAAGAAAAGGTGGCAGCGGTTACCGGCATTTACAATGATCTTGGAATTAAAGAGCTAACCGAGACGAAGATGAATCACTATTTTGAAACGGCCTTTAGTCAATTAAAAAAGGTTAATTGTTCACTGCCACAACGAGCGAAATTGAAGGAGTTTGCTGAGGCGTTAATTGACAGACAGAAGTAAAGAGCCATTCAGGAAAAATAGACCTTAATTAATTAAAAAA
>NZ_JAVJUY010000059.1:0-3720 GCF_040220315.1 Fulvivirga sp. | reverse complement strand
GGATATTGTCCGGCAGATTGGCAGGCATCTAATTGGTATAAAATTCCTTTCTGGCTTGCCAGGTCACCAATATTTTCAGCGGGATTCACCAAGCCATTATTGGTTGGTATGTGTGTGATTGATATAAGTTTTGTAGCAGGTGTAATAAGATCTTCGATATCAGCAATGGCAACCTCACCTTGTTTATTTTCTGACGCTATTTTAATCTGTACACCAAACTTATCCCTGGCATTTAAAAATGCTATATAATTACTGGCATATGAGCTCTGGTCACAAATAATTTCATCTCCTTTTTTAAAGTCTATGGCGTAAAATGCACGAAGCCAAGCTACCGTTGCGCTTTCAGTAAAGGCAATTTCATCTGGTTCGGCATTTATAAGTTTACCTACTTCTGAATAGAACTCCTGTAGCTGTTGAGAATACTTGGCAGCCGTTTCGTAACTTCCATTGTGAGCTTCTTCATTTAAGCAGTTAATCTGTGCTTGAAGTGTTCTGTCAGATACCAATGCCGCACCCGCGTTGTTAAAATGGATTACATTAGCACATCCCGGGGTTTCACTTCTTAGCAGATCAATATCCATAGATTATTCGGTCATTTTCCAATCGAAATTGGTAAAGGCTTCTTCACTTAACGTATCATACACCTGAACATCGTGTGGGCCTCTGTCATCGGATCTATCCGAAGATAGAAGCAAGCCATTATATTCTTTATAATTGTCCCAGGGCCATATGGCTGATGCACTATCTTGGCTCGCCATACCAAAAAAGGCCCATTGTTTTACCAGGGAATCAGATTTGGTAATAAACACTTCATACTTATTATTTGGAGTATCGCCAACCTCACTAAAAGTCAGCCCTAGAACATGCGCTGCCTCTCCACTTAATGTTGAATCTTCTCTCAAGTATTTTAGTGTTACCCCTGAATCTTTTAGTTTAAAAGGCATTACCAACCAGTAGGAATCATTAATCCAGATGCTCTTCGCACGTTTCAATAAATTCTGAAGACTATCAGCATCTTGAACCTCCTTGCCTTTTATTCTGACTTTCCCTGTTTCATCATTTATGTTCGTTAAGTAAATGATTGAGTCCTGTGGCACTTCAATACGAACGTTACCTGCATGCTTATCCCAGACCAGTGTTCTTCTTCGAAAGAAATCCCAGGAAATAAATCTCGTTTGATCCCACTTCTTTCTTCCGCCCATCGCACTCATTACAGCATCTGCCCATGCAATCGCTTTTTGGTCAGAATTGATAGAATCAAAGCCGGGAGCAGCGAGGTTGAGGTCATGAATCTCCGATATGGATTCACTATTTTTACTTTCAGGTTTACACCCAAAAAGTACTAACACTCCTACCAAAAATAAGCTATGAAATCTTTTTGTCTTTAAGACTAACAAAATCGAGTATTTGAACATTTTTTTCACGGAAAATATATTTACGTATTAAACTTTCTATTGGTAACACAATAATGGCAATGGTTACTTGTATTAAAAAATCAAAAACAGGTGAGCTTTCATTTGCAAACTCATTTTCAGCCACTGTCTGAATGAATTCAATGATTATGATCAGTGTGATTAAAGCTAATAACCTGCTTGCCAGCCTGTATTTGAAGCCTAGGTTTTTTAGCCGCACAGAAATAAACAATAAAATAGCCAACCCGCAAAATTCAAATGCATAAAACCAAGGTCTTTTCCAATACGGTGGAACAATTTCAAAGTTGATAGGCCCCACTTCCTTAATATCTCCTAAAATGTTCTTAGAACGAACTCTTAGGGTATATTCACCATCTGGCAAGTAAGGAAATGAAATGATATTATTTTCCCCTGACCACTCAGACCATTTTTCATCCAGGCCTTCTAGTAAATATTGATACTTAACATCCAGGATGCCTGAAAACTCTGGCTGTGCAAATTCAAATAAAAGGGTACTATTACTTTGCTCGAACTTTAATTGGTCTTTTGGTAAAAGTGTTCTGTCTGAGTTTTTAATATACTTTAAATACAAATCGTAAGGCTGGGTCACTTCTATATCAGCACCAAGAATTTTATAGAGCTCATTATTCTCGGTTATCACCCAATAATATTCATCCTTTTCTGACGAGATATACTTTATATTCTTAAACAGACTTAGCAGGTTTAGTCTTTCATTATCTGTTTTTTCCGATAATTTATTCCATTGCTCCTTATGGTAAACCCAAACCTCTCCATTAACTCCGGATAAATATTTTAGATTTTTTGTGCTATCTAAAACCTGGATTGATTTTAAATTCATGTTAATTGTGAATTCCCCAGATTCATTCACAAATGTTGGAGCCTCTCCCTTGGCATTACCAAGTGTTGTATACATGTATGGATTATTAATAGGGAAGCTTTCTGACAAGCCAATTTCACCATTTTCTATTTCTATATAATACACCTCATCAGAGGAACTTAGCCAAATTCTGCCTTCACTATCTTCAAAAATATTATCTACCTTGTCTTTAAAATCATAAAACAGGTTTACCTCTCTATTTGGGCCGTTTAATGCGTATGTCTTAATCTGATTTTCATATGTTGAGGCCAAGATGAGGTTGTTCCTTTTGGCAACTGCGAAATGATGAACGGGCGTAGTGGTAACTGTTTCAGCAGAAGCTCCATCTATTTTAAAAATCCCGTCTAATCCACCACAGTATAAATCGTCATCTAAACTCTGGAATTGCAACACTTTAGATTGGACTTTTGGCACTTTCACAAATTCAAAATCTACAGATTTGAGTTCTTTAACAGTGCGCGACCTTAAAACAATACTCTTCTTTCTTCTGGTTTCTATAGGTTCTTGTTCTTTGTTCTTCTTGCTAAATAAACCTAAGAACCCCTTTTTCCCTGATTTGTCATCTGTATCTTGAATTGGCACTTCTTTAAATACTGTCTGTTTTTCAACTACTTGTTTTTCCTCATAATTATTAACTCTTTTTAGATAATAAAGCCCTTCACTGGTACCTACATATAGGCTGTTATTGTGGTTAATAACTGATATTAAAGAACCATTTAAGCCAGGATACTTGTGAAAACTTCTAAAAGGAAGGTTTGGAGAGATTCGTGTAAACCCACCGCTGTGCGCTACCCAAATACCTCCGTGTGTATCTTTTGAAAAAGCAAAAACTTCGTTATCCGGTAAGCCAGATTGATAGTTAATAACCTGTTCTATTTTATTCTTTAAATGATTTATGAAAATAACCCCTCCCTTTAATGTGGCTATGGCATACAAAGAATCACTAATCCAGGTACCGTCAACAAATGCGCTATTACTCAAATAGCCATCAGCATCATCGATAGCAACAGGATTAACTTTTCCATCTTCAAGCAGATATAAATTATTATCGAGCGTTCCTAAGAGTACCTTTTTACTATTAGGTTGATTGGTTAAAAATTGGACATCAAGCTTATCGAAAGCTTCTATTCCCGGTTCTATGAGGTCATTGTCTGCCAAGAGTTGCAAACCACTTTTTTCTGTACTTACATATACCTCATTCTCAATTAAATGCAATTCATACAGCTCCCCGGAATATTTAGCATTTATTTCTTTTGTCTTGTTTGTTTCTAGGTCGATTATATAAATAGCGTTAGCACTTAATCCTATGAGCTCGTTGCCTTTTAAGGCGATATCGTAGATCTCTTTTTCATACACGGTAGAATCCCCAATACGCATATAAACCAACTCCCTGTTTTCATTGTAAATTAA
>NZ_JAVJUY010000058.1:0-5898 GCF_040220315.1 Fulvivirga sp. | reverse complement strand
GTTCTTTGCCGTTAATAATGGTTATGGTTAGGTCATTCTTTTGGTATTCAATAATAAACTCAAACGGAATGCCCTCTTGTTCGTATTCTAAGACTCCCTGCCATTGGCCTTCCGAAGGTTGAACCTGGGCAGACAAAAGTGTAGGACTGATAAAACTTAATAGTGCCAGTAGTATAATTAACTTCATACTCAAAAATACCAATAGTATTGGTGATTTATAATTCATCGTTCAGCCTGTTAGGCATTGAGTATTTATCTTAGCACATTAAAAATGACTTCAACATTATGACCGCAGACTATAAAATTATCTGGAAACACTTTGAAAATAATTCTGATACCGGAACTCATTTAAAGGCCAAAGTAGATTTTAGTCTGCCTTATTTTATTGATGGGGAGGAAAAAATAAAGTTTGAAAATAAAGAACCTGCTAACCTGAACCAATTCCATTTAGTTAAGGGGTTGTTGGTAGGCTATTTTGATAAACCCCCAGAAACTGACACTCGTTTTGCACAATCAAAGGCTAAACAAATAATTACCGAGCAACTGCCTGCATTTAAATCTCCTTCCCTCGAAAGCTTGATTCTTGACCTTTCGGCCTATCTGCGAGATACGCATGGACAACAAGCCAGTCTACAATCGTTAATGACTGGAACTGAATTAGTACCGGAAAGCAGTGCCATAAAATACGATTGCTGTATTGATTTGATCAACTGTATTGAAGATGGTGAGATTGAGGATAGGATTGCGGGAATTCAGAAATTGAAAATACTATTGAACAAAATAAACATCAAAGACCTAACTCCTGAGTTAGTAGAAGATTATAAGCAGATGAATGAGGTTGCTGAAGGGATGTAGATCAATATTTGGAGCCAGTTAGCTTAATAATTACTCTGCCAATACAATTGGCCGTTCAAAGAATATTTTTGTTTTTAGAGCAGGAATGATTTTGGCATCTATATTTCTATTTCTTTGCTTTGAACAAGTATTAATACGTTTTCGTATTTATTATGCAATTTTATGAACTGAATAAAATTTTCGTATTCAAGGGGCATTTACTCACCAAGAAAAACAAAATAAAGCAGCGAAAGTGGAGGAAATTCTGAAAAAATTAATTGAACTATTCTTTACCTATTCAGAGAATAAAAATGCTAAAAACTTAAATTTAACGGAATTTGTAGGTTTTTTAAATGTAGAGTTAGGCGAGCAAGGCAAATCGAATGAGAAAACAAGTAAGCCGAATTCTAAATCCTACAATACTGAAACAGATGATCTGGGAATTTTGTTGGTATTGCTAAATAGGTATGCTAAAGAATATGTAAAAAAGGCTTTAAAGGACACCCCACTCTCTACAGCCGATGAATTCCCCTTTTTAATCTCATTACTTGGTACCAATAGCCATACAAAAACTGAACTCATTAATAAAATGGTGCTTACCAAAACTTCAGGAACCGAAGTTATTAAACGGCTTTTAAAGAAAGGATTCATTGAAGAATTTGAAGATGCCAACGATAAAAGAAGCATACGGGTAAAACTAACCGAAGAAGGGAAGCTTTTAACCCTTGGTATGTTACCAAAAATGCAAATGGTATCAGAAATTATCAAAGGTGGCTTAAGTAGTACAGAACTTACAACCCTTAATTACCTATTACGAAAACTCGAGAAACATCATAAAAACATTTATGAAGAAAGCGGAGATGTTGAATTAAAAGAATTATTATCCAATAAGTAGTTCATTAGTTCATAATCAGAGGTTTCGAATTTATCAATCATTCTCATTTACCATTGACAGGCGCTGTAAAAAATCATTCATGCGCTTTCAATTAGTTTATTATCCACCTGAGAGCTTACAATAATTGTACTTCATATGTTCAATGATAAAGTTATTTAACGCATCTTCTTTCCTATTCTCATTGCGTTTTAATTACCCATTTTAATACGGTTACGTATTTTATATTATTTATTTATAACTTTTACGTATTATATGCGTTTGATTGGTACGAAAACATTTTAATCAAATTTTAACTAACACATCATCATGGAAAAACTATCATTATTTGCAGTTAGCTTGAGCTTAATTATGTTGGCAATCATTTGGCCTTATAAGAGTTTAGCAACTGAAGAAGCAGAGGAAATTAATTTAACACGATTGGGCTTTACCAAAAGCAAACTAAAAACACCAACTGGAGAAATTGCTGTTTTTGAAGCCGGAAAAGGAGAACCATTACTTTTGTTGCATGGAATAGGTGCAGGTGCTTCATCTTACATCTGGTTTGAAATAGCTCCGCAATTGGCTGAACATTATCGTGTAATTGCACCCGACTTTGTTGGTTGGGGTGAATCTGATCGACTGACAAGAGATATCCTATTTGAAGATTATGTAACACAAATCACTGCTCTTGGTGAGTGGGTAGGTGAACCTGTTAGAGTATTGACTCAATCACTTAGTTGCGGTTTTGTGCTTTCTGCCATTGAAAAAGGAGGTATTGAAGTAAGCAAATTGGTTCTTAACACACCATCTGGCGGGTTTGATTTTGGAGTAGATGCCGTGGGAGAACAGGGCACTCAGAGTTTTTTACGAATTTCGGAATCACCTCAGCGCAACCAGATTTATGCTCAAATTTTTCATCAAAGGCCTGCCATTGAAGATTGGTGGAGACAAGAGGGCTTTAAAGATGGAAAGAACGTTCCGTTAGAAATTATTGAAAATAACTTGTACAATGCAAGACGACCAAATGCATCTTATTCAGCCTTACCTTTTCTAAGTGGAAAATTGCGTTACGATATAGCACCACTGTTAGAAAAAGTTTCTGTTCCTACTATCATGCTTTGGGGTGATGAAGAGTTTAGAATAAGGCCTGAAGTACAAGCACGTATTTCAAAGATCAATCCTGATATTGAGGTTATACGTATAAAAAATGCTAGATCTGCTTTTGAAGTAGAAAAACCAGAACAAACGCTAGGTGTAATAATGCCATTTTTGAAGAACTGAACGTATTAAATTTTAACAGCTCAACCTAACAAATTATATTAATGATCATAAAAAGATTAGGGTAAAGGATAATTAGTGTGTTATACATTTAGAAAGTGTGCGATTCTAAAACAGAAAATAATTAAATATGAATAACACTCTCCTTACCCTTCTTTTATTTTTTTCAATAGCGTGTTCTGATAAGCAGGATATAGTACTTCATACTAATAGTATTTCTGATATTCTAACATATAATCAATTGCTACAACAGATTGGCAAAGAAAGGCTATATCGTTCAGTTGAGGAACCTAATGTTGATGGTAGTTTAGGCAGAAACAAAGACGGGTACTTTCACGTCCGTTTTCAGATAAACATGACTACCATTTCGGATTATGTAATTGTTTCTGAAGATATACAAGCTTTGGAAACTTTATATGCTACCATAGCCTATGCCTTCCAACATCAGGAAAGTGATGGTGGTTTTGAGTTGGTCGTGCCTGAGGAGATTTTAAATGCTTCGTATTACACGCCTCCAGGCCCGGGTGATTTACTGAGTGGAACGGCTTTTTTTGCAAGTAGTCTGGGGTTGACTCTCATGTCACTTGATAATTCCCAGTGGTACAATCAGAGTGCCCAGACACGAGGAGTACGTGAGGCCATAACCTTCATGCGGCCACAATTCGAAAACATGTTAAATTACCTCATGTCGGGCAGTGAAATTTTAATACAGATGGATGCGCAAGCTCCCAATAGGCTATTATTTGACGCCCTTGCCTACTATTCATTAGGAGAATATTTAACCAGGAATGACGCCATTGCACTAGCGCACGAATTCATGCACGCAGCCTTGGCACAAACCGATACAGTCGAAGGCTACTTTATAGAAGGCGGAGGGTGGGATTCCAGCTACAATGGCGTTGCTATCAAACTAGCTATGGAGCTTTACTTATTAACTGAGGATACTGAGACAAAAGTACTGCTAAAAAGTGGCTTCCTTGATGCAACTGTTTGGCAATTAAGCCGCATATCAGCCAATGGAGAAATTTCTACGGAAGGTAATACCAGAGTTTATGAAGGAGGTGAGTCCTTCCTGGGTGCGGAAAAAGGGGTCGATTATGTGAAAGTAGCGAAGGCTTTATTGTATTTTGGATACCTCACTTGCGAACCTGCTATTGTTGAGCTAGGTGATGCTGTTATTGATTATTACAATTGATACCCTTTAGCCAATTAGAAAATATTGATGACAATATTCCTGAAATCTATTTTGATCAATTCACTTTTCCTATCCATAATTTCTATACAATAGATGACACCATATCTAATAGCAAAACGTAGAGTCTTTCTGGAAATATATAAATAGTAAGGATGAAATAACCTTCACCAAACTAGAACCTTAAACCCCTAACCTGAAAGAAAGTGGCCATTTCGGTTTTTTTAAAAAGAAAAAGAGCTATGTGCTTTGGGATATGGCTGTAAGTAAGTTGAATGAATTTTTGAATACCGGTCTTTGATTTTTCGTGACCGGCATAAAAAAATGACTACAAGGTGAACTTTTTGTAGTCATTATGTTATTCTTTCAGATCGAACTCAGGGCAATCTACCCTTAAGTCTGGCTTAGTTAAATTCTTATTTAAAAGTTTACAATAAAACTTACCAGCATCATTTTGCAAAAACTTACAGTTAAAACACATGCGTTGGGTATTGACAGCGCCATGCTCCTGTAGTCTCGAGAGCGCCATTAATAGATTTTCGAGTAACTCTGGTTTTATTTCCTTGTCAATCGATTTTATAGAAGTCACAACTGTCTGATCAAATGATTCCAGATCAGGTAAAATTTTTCGTCCTTTATCTTTCAGTACAATCGAATAGCTACGTGTATCTTCATTTATACTTTTATCTATATATCCTTTTTGATGCAATACTTTTACAGCATCGCTTACAGTGGGTTTGGTGATGTTGAGCTCTTGCGATAGATAGGACACTGTACGATAAGAAGCATTCTCATGGTAGGCAACAAACAATAATATCTGTACTTGAATAGGACTTAGCCCGAATTGCTTGCCTTTTTGCAACAGCAGATATTTGTAAACTTCTCCTATTTTATGCAAAGTAGCAGCCAGTTTATTATCTATTGATCCGATTTGAGCATTAGGATTAGATGAACTCATAGTACCAATATTAAACAAATTAAAAAAAAGAGCCGCAACCTTATTAAGATAGCGGCTCTAAACAATTGAAAATCAATCACAGCCTTCCATCTCCAGTATCGCAAAGCCATTGCGCTCGATTGCATCAACAATATTTTTTTCAGGCTGAGCAATGTGACAAAATCGACACTCTTTAGCACTCAGACTTAACTGTTCGAGGCCTTTGCTCTTTAAGTAAACCTGGCCAAATGTGTAAACCTGATTTTCCTTCACACCCTCAGGCACCAGAATGTCAAAATGCATTCTCTTACCTGTATTTTTAAACACGTAGGTATCAAAAACTGCAATGCCCATAACTATTTCTTTTTTACAGTGTAAGGAAGACTCAAATCACCTGATAGCACACTATAGACTGCATAAACACCCAGCATAGGCGTATCTTCTTTGGATGTATTTACCTGCATGTAAGCAGCTACAGCATCGAACTTAAAGTCAGTGGTGTTACTCATACGATAAGCCGGCACAATCACTCTTATCGCGTTGCCAGAAGTAACTACCGGAAAACCGGGTGAATCCATGTACATAGGCATACCAGGATTTGTTTTAGGAAGTTTTTCTGCAATTTCAGCTTTCATAATTTGTTTTACTGATAAACCACCAGGCACTCGGTCATCATTAGTTAACACGACCCAGTGTGGGTGCCAGATGATACCATCATTATCAAATATCCGATCTGCATTTTCATCCCACAGTGGTGTATCATCAAAATCGGGGTGTGACGTT
>NZ_JAVJUY010000057.1:0-3753 GCF_040220315.1 Fulvivirga sp. | reverse complement strand
AGTATGATCATTTGTATACTATAGATAACGTGGATGATAGCGGAATATTAACCATGCAAGATTCTGCTGGTTTTGCCCGAGTGCTTTTTGATTTCGACAAGTATGGTAATGAGCAGGGTTGGAGCTTTTATGACACTAATGGTGATGCTGCTGAAAGAAAACCCTATAAAGACATGGGCTATGGCTATTCCATCTGGATGTACGAAATGGATTGGTTAGATCGAGAAAAAGGCCTTTCGAAAGGATTTCAAAAAATATTATTGGATATAGACAGTTTGCCAACAACTGACAATAGCGGTATCCATATCACTAAATATGAATTTGCTGATTTCGACCAATTGAAGTCCATGGAATACATGGATACTAGTAAGGCATTGGTAGTGAATATGGCAACTGGTTACGCCAAATTGGTGGTTGAGTATGATGAATCAGGGAATAGGGCAGCAGTAAACCGATATGATAATGAAGGAAATTTAATTGAATAACTATGAGAATGAAGAATGTAATACTAGCAAGTGTTTTTGGTCTATTGACTTTAACAGGCTATGGACAAAGCAATGTAGAAATCGTAAATAATTTTTTAAAGGCGTATGAAGAGTTGGACTTCGATAAGATGGCAACCTATTGGGATGACTCAGTGAGAATTCAAGACGTTGTGATTGGCGACTTATATGGATTAGAAGATACACATTACGGTAGAGAAAAGGCACTTTCACTTTGGAAGCAAGCTTTTGCTAATAAGCCTAATTACATTAAAATCAGTGTGCGAGAAATGTTCACAAGCAAGAATTTTGTTATTGTAGATCAATTTTTTGAATCATCTACTACCAGAAATGGAAAGACAAGTGTAAGTAATGGCGAAATGATTTCTGCTTTTAAAATTGCAGACGGTAAAATTCAAGAGCAATACGATTTCGGTGATTATTATTCATGGGATAGGCAAACTAGGTCCGTAATTGATGGAGTCCATAATCCAGAAAGAAAAGAAAAGGGCAACCTGAAAATAGCAGAAGAATATATTCAGGCGTATTCCAATAAGGACCCAGAAGCTATGGCCGCGTTGTATGCAGAAGATATTGAGTTTAAAGATTTGACGGCTAAAGATGCATTTAACTCTTCCAGCTTTGAATTGGAAGGAAAAGAAAAACTAAAGGCTTTATGGAAAGGAATATTGGTTGATTCCAAACCCTCTTACCTGAATGTTGAAATTGATGGAGCATACTTTTCAGGTAGTTATGTGATGCTCAATACCACTTTTTCAATGGTGCTGCCTGTTTCCTGGACCAATGGTAAAGACGATGTGTTTGTGAGAATACCCATAAAAACCATACTTCAGATTAAAGATGGTAAAATTCTAAGACATTGGGATTTTGCAGATTATGATTCTTACAATGAGCAAATAAGAGTGCAGAAGGGTAGGTAAGCAGGAGTAAAATCCTACAGTTTTTGTCCGCAATTAATTAATCTGACCATGATTTGATAAAGGCTGCTGTAACATTGATTAAAAACGATGAAGCAGTTTGTTATACTATTGACTTTATGCCTGATTAAAACTGGAGCTTTTGGTCAGGGCATATCTGATTTAAGCTTTTTATTGGGAGATTGGAAAGTGAAAAGAGTCTATTCACTTAATACAGAGAAGGTACGTGAATATGCAGGTACAATGAGTTCAGTGTATTCCTTGGATTCAACATTTATAGAATGCAGGTTTGAGTTTGAGCGACCTAACCAAAAGAGAGCGATGGACTTGGTGTTCTTCAATTACAACTCAATTTACAATCAATATGAGAGTGTGTGGTTGAGTTCCACCTGGCCGGTGATAGTTTTGATGGAAGGTAAAATTGAACAAAATGTACTTTCTACAGTTGCAAAATTTCCATTAGGCGATGGTCGAACGGAATATGTGAGGGATACCATTGAGTTTACCGAAAATAAGCTGTTTAGAAGAACTTATATTACAACTGACTCAACTCAAGTCAATTGGACGTTTCATTTGATGGAGGAGAGTGTAACAATAAATTGAGTATTAGATTTTAGTCTTCATTCTTGAAGAGTTTGGTAATATTTCCATTCACTCTAAGAAAATAAATCCCTTTATTCAAACTACTAGTGTCTAGAATTAACTGTTGAGCTTTTTTGAAATACTTTGGTTGAATTACATTACCGTTAATTGAAACTAATTCAACTCTATCAATAACATTCAAATCATTGTAATCTATAATTATAAAATCATCGAATGGGTTAGGATAAGTTATTATCTGATTTATCTCATCAAAAGATGTGGAGTTAGTAACTGAGTTAATGATTATGGGTTCTAATGGAATATTTCCATTACCAGCTTGATCAAATACCTGATTTTCCTTAATTGAGATAGATGCAGGAATACCTGTTATATTATTAATTGGAATACGATATTCTTGACCATTATTTACAATTGATTCTACTATAATATTTTCAAGATTCAGGTCTTCAACCCTTAAGTTAGTTACAGGTTCACTGGAAACAATTACCAATGTGTCTGCTAATATTTCGAAAGTAAAGTTAGGCCTGATGTCATCAAAAATTGTAAGTATTTTTGATTGAAACACATTGGGATTCCCAGCCAGATCATAGATTGACTCTGAAGACAAATCCAGCAATATTTCACCTTGTACCTCAATAAATATTGAAAGTTCATATTCATTCTCTTGAATTTTATCAAGAGAAATAATGCTTGCTCCTGTCAATGAAATACTTTCTGGAAGTAGCTCTGAAGACACTGTTTCTGAAACGGTTAGTGCTAAAGTTTGCTCTGGATTGTTAGTGTATTCCGGAAGATTACTTATACTAATTATAGGAGCCATAACGTCTATCTCCAATTCTTCTGATTCCAAATTTCCAAACCCGTAAATATTATTAGTTACATTTTCTAAAATTTGTATTGACGCATAGTCCTCTTCCAATGGGGCTAAGTAAACAATAAAAGAATTTGAACCCATGCTATAAAAGTCTTGCACTTCGAAATTTACTAATGATAAATTTTGCTCTGAAAACCCAATAGGTTCAATTGAAAAATCAATCTCTACAACAACATACCCATCAAAACTATCCAGTTGACTTAATGTTATTTGTGATCTAGGATTGATAATATCAATTTCAATTAAGTTAGATACATTATTGGTGTTTTGACAAAAATCCTCAACTACATTATTTTGTAATTGAATCATGATATTTTCAAAATTAGGGTTGGGTTCAATTTCTAATTCATACGTTTTAGTATCAATAGCCAAAAGATTTAGTGCTGTACCATTAACTACAGTAAATGTATCTTTTACTAAATTGATAATTGGTGAGCTGAATTCAACATTTACTATTGGATTTTGAGCGATTTCATTCTTCATGAGATTGAGGATAACACTTATTGGAGTATTATTTTGCTCTATTGTATATTCAGAATTTTCAACATTAGAATTGCCCGCAATGTCATCAAATTTTTCTTCGTAAACAGAAATGACTATAGGATCACAAACCTCAGAATCTATCAGTAATTCAAATTGATTAGAAGTGATAGAATTCAAAGAAGTTATTGTTGCATTAGTAATTAAGATGTCATCTTCATTAAAATTATTTACAGGTTCTGTAAATATTAAATCAACAAGATAGCTATTTGGTACAGTATTATTAGTGTGGTTTATATTTAACTCAGGGGGAGTTATGTCATATTCAATTTCTACATATGAACTTTCTTCATTGAAATTTTCCGATATATCTTCA
>NZ_JAVJUY010000056.1:0-11498 GCF_040220315.1 Fulvivirga sp. | reverse complement strand
GTATTATACCCCGGAAATTCCCATGTTATTAAGAAGATTCTCATTTTAACTAGTAACTCTGTATTTCAAATACCTTAGCTTCGATATTATCAAAGAGAAAATATTGTTTATTATTAAACTAATAGTATTAAACTTCGATACTTCTTCATTTCCGAATGATTTCATATGCTTGAATACATCAATATATTTTTTTATGCAATTTTCTATTGAGTATAATTCTGCTGCAATTTGTTTAGCCTCTTCTCTTTTATCGGAATCTAGTGAAACTTTTAGTGAAATAATATTTTCCACTGCGGATTCAGTATCTCCAATATCATAAAGTCTTACTATTCGATGAGCCTCATCATGTTCTGTAATATCCTCAACACCACTTACTTTTGAGCTAACAACTCCTAAACCCATATTCAACCCTTCCATAACTACGATAGGCATACCTTCATAATTAGAAGTTAACACCAAAATATCTGAATCGGCCATAAGCTTCAGTATTTCAATTTTGTCAAGCCAGCCCGTAAATTCAAATTGCTTATTTAAACCAAATTTATCAATCATCTGAAGAAGTTCTGTGTCATCACCGTGACCAACAATACTCCATTTAAATTTTACGCCCCTATTATTTAACTCATTGCCGATTCTAGCAATATCCGATACGCGTTTTTGTTTTTCTTCAATTCGACCAACCCAAATGAGCTTTAAAAAGCTGCTTTCCTCAACTTTAATAGGAAAATCAGCCATTTTAATTCCGCACGGTATTACCTTAATATTATCATCGCTTATATTTCTTTTGATACGATATGATACAGCAATAACTGAGGCCAAAAAGGTTTTGTATCGATTATGAAGGTAATAGTATGCGGGATCATCACTATGAAGTACACCGATAATAGGATAATCCTTCGATAACAGCTTTCCAGCGCCCCACACAGAAGCATCATCTGATAATATAATGGGTGTTCCTTTTGGAATATTTTTTACAACCAGAGAATAATAAACCAACTCACGATAACTTTGAATTCCTAACTCAAAGGTTAAATCAACACTTTTAGTCAAAACCTTTATGTCTTTGTATTCATTAAGCAGATCAGTCATTGTCGGTCTTCCCGAGGCTGAAATAAATCCATTTGGTACTACAGTAACCAATGAAGTACTGTACCCTTGATTTGCAAATTCATCTGCAGCCTCCACCATCCACCTTGTCACACCACCTCTATGAAATGGATGACATAAGAATGTTACTGAGTTCATAAGAATTCAGATATTTTCTCCTTTAGCATATTGGGCTCAACGTAGAAGTTGCCATTAGGAAATGTTTTTTGACCTTCAATACTTAAATATGAATAATCAAGTTGCCTGCAAATATTCTTGTAGTGTTCAGGAATAAGCCCATTGCCAGGTAATATCTCAAGAAGTTTTAATGATTTTTTTTTAGAGAAAATTATGTTAGTTAGAGCGGCACCATGCACACCTATTATAATTTGAGCATTGCTAAACATTTCAACCTGATCTTTAAAAGAATAGTCACCCGGTTCTATAATTTTAAAGCCTTTATTCGTAAGAATTTTTTCAATTTCTTCAAAGTTGTGAATAGTTCTTCCATATTTTTTACCTCTTAAGGAAGCTATTTTTAAAGGATTTGATGGATTTGTAAAGTTTCTAAAAACACTCTTAATTCTCATTATGCCTTTAGAACAAAATACATCCTTAGCGATATAAAGTTGCTTAACTTTTATATACTCTTTTTTATTTTGAATAATAATTGGCCTGTTTATTATATCTGTCAACTTCATAAATTGTTGAACATACTTAATTTCTTTAAAGAAATGAGGTACTATTATTGGAATTCTTGAGTCAATTCCTGAATCATTAATTAATAAAATTTGGGGTAATGTGTCTATTAAGAAATGATAATAATTTTGCCAAGCATATTGAATAGAAATTGCCTTATCTAAACATTTGATTCTTTTTCTTCTAAAAATCAATATATACAGATATCTCAATGTCGATGGCCTTGCTTTGGGCTTGTCCCATGGATCTTGGATCATGGGGAAGGAAAATAAAAAAATTTTGTTTAGGCCAAGAATTACCCACCCTTTAGATGGTTCTAAGGTAGCATTTTTAACGGTATAGATATATTTAGTAAATCTGTGCTTTAAAAAAACATCTCTCTTAGATTTTCCTTCTCTTAAACTTTCAACATTAACATCTGGGTAGTATTCGTTGATTTCAGATTCTAATAAAACTTTATGAATCGTATTGATTTTGCTATGATCAGATATTAAACACCAATAAACATAATCCAAATAAGGTTTCAAGACTCTCGCATTGAAAGAACATATTATCCTATTCAGTAAATTCAAAATTCTAGCTTCCTTTTTAAAAATGATTTAACCATAAATATTTTTTTTCTTAATGGTGCTTCTAAAAATTCAACTAATCTTTTCTTGTAATACTTATATAGGTACTGAGAATAAGTATCAGTTTTCATAGCATGTGGAAAAGGTGTGTTTGGAATTGGTTTTTCCAAGAAATCACAAATTATTTTCCAATTTAGATCAACTGGTACATTTAACTTTAACAATTTGTGTTCCTTGTTAGAAAACCATTCAATAATCTTTTCGTCTCGTTCAACTAGCTTACTAATAAATAATGCTTTATCCTTTCCGGTTACTCGCCTTTTTATTTTACAATTACGAATTCCAAAAAATTTCAAGAATAATTGATTTACATGATTATACTTAATTCTAGAATCATAGTAGTTTAAAACACTTTTGAACCAACTTTCAGCTTCTCTTTGTGTAATTATGAATTTTGCTTCTGGATACTTTTTATATAGTTCTCTATATAAATGAGGCCAAGGTGTATCGCTAAATGAGTCCCATCTCTCGGAAATTTCAAGCAATTCAAGAATCCTTCCTTCATCATATAAAATCAAATTATCGTCCATGAAATCTAAATTCTTGTACCCGAGTATTTTTAGAGCCGAACCAATTGAGGTTGTTCCAGATTTGTTAACACCAAGACAAAACACCTTTTTCATTGATTATTTTTTTAATAGGGTCATACAGAATTCTTGGACGTCCTAAGCCACCTCCCTAAACATATTAATCTCCAAGAGGTGAAGCTAAATGGTATTCTACCATTTTTAACATTATCAAAGTATTTTACAGCTTTTTCTCTATTTACATAATCTGGTATTTCTATTAAAGCGTCTCCCATCCTATCTTCAAACCATTTCTTTCTTTCTTGCTTCAACCATTTTTCTTCTGGAGATACAAACCCCATTTTATCTTTTCTTTCAATTACTTCTTCAGGCAGCAAATGCCTTAATGCATGACGTAATAGCAATTTCCTTACACCCAAATGGTAGATATATTCTTCAGGCATACTTAAAACAAGTTCCACTAGTCTATAGTCTAAAAATGGCACTCTACTTTCAATACTAAACGCCATTGAATTTCTGTCTTCATATCTTAAAAGTGCTGGTAAAGAGGTTGAAGTGGTTTGAAGCATCATTTCCTGTCGCAAACTCAAAGAGTGTCCTCTATCTGGTCGTTTTGAAACGACTTTTATCCAATTGGGAATATTGCTTTTTACCTTAGGAAGAAAGTTTTTAAACAAGGGATAAGTATTTGCCACAGCCTGAACTAATTGGCTTTTGGGTGGATAGCCCAATTGTTGTGTAAAACCATTATAGTTTTTATAAATAGCTCCAATTTTAAACCTTTTTAGTAAACCAGAATATAAAGCAACATCATTGCCCCCATAACCCGCCAATTGTTCATCGGCCCCTTGTCCGTCCAGCATTACCTTCAATCCAGCATCAGCTGCGCCTTTAAACACACTCCACTGACTAAATTGACTGGTAGAACCAAAAGGCTCATCCATGTGCCACATCAAATCATCCAACTCTTCAATTAATTGTTCAAAAGAAGGCCATACTATATGTGCTTTTGATTTTGTCTGGTCAACGACAGCCTTAGCATACTGCCATTCATCATATTTGGACTCTGAATATCTGCTGGTTACCGTTTCAATATTGTTTTCGATCCCATTTTGTGCATTGATTTGAGCCATTTGACACACAATGGAAGAGGAATCAAATCCTCCCGACAGACAAGAACCCACTTTTACGTCAGACCTCAATCTTAAACGAACACTATCCTTAAAAAGCACCCTAAAAGCCTCCGAAGCTTCTTCAAGAGATCCTTTAAAACGAGTTTCTGGAATTGTATACCATTTTTGTTTGTGAATAGAAGACAATGGTTTTTTAAGATCAACTTTTACAAATTCTCCCCCCCTTACTTGAAGAATATTTGTATCAAATGTTTCATTGGTATGATCAACCAATCCTGAAGCCAAATAATCAACAATTATGTTTTGATTTAAAGTGGCTCTGAATTTTGTCAATACTTTGATTTGTTTAATCTCAGAAGCAAACACTATACTATTATCAATAATAGCATAGTAAAGGGGTTTAATTCCAAACCGATCTCTTACCGCATAAAGGCTATTCTCTTTACTGTCCAATAAAAGAAAGGAAAACATACCATTAAATTTATTAAGTGCATTTTCACCCCATTCTTCCCATGATTTGATTAAAACTTCTGTATCTGATTCGGATGTAAATGAATACCCCAGGGAATTTAATTCATCTCTCAGCTCTTTATAATTATATATTTCACCATTATAACATAAAGACAAATGTCCTCTTACCATTGGCTGAAAGCCATCAGCACTTAAATCGATGATTGAAAGTCTTCTATGTCCAAAGCCGACTTGCCAAGAAGTTGAGGCTGGCAATCTTTCCAGATCATATTGATTAATTGAATCTTTAGACGTATCTGAGTCAAAATATAATTTAACTTCCTTCTCCGAACTAAAAAGTAAAAACCCTTCATCATCCGGGCCTCTGTGCTTTATCACTTTGGTACCCTTCAGTAATTCAGAAGAACTATTTTCAACTGACTGATTAAATACTATGCCAAATATGCCACACATTAATTATTCCGATAAACTAGTTTATTTATTCTGTCCTTTAGCACAATGGTTCTTTCTGCTCCTAAAAGGTTATCCAATATTTGCAAAAATCTACCCCCTTGCAGTTTTAAATTAGGATATAACTCTTTTGAATATGCTAAACACTCCGCTGCTATTTTTGGATATTCTTTTCTGTTGGCTGTCCACAAATTGAATAAGTATCGTCCTGTGGCTTGTTTAAAACTGTTATTATTGATTCCATTCAATGTTAGTGTCTCCATAAAGGCCAAACGTAATTCAAGCATTGCTTTTAATTTGGTTTCGGAGTTCAGCACACCCACTCGTTCAGACTTATGCTGCCTAATTAAGGCCTTGGGAGCATCTACGCCTACAATTTTCCCTTTCAATAAAGCTCTAAATGTAAGGTCAACATCCTGATTAATGATCAATTCTTCCCTTTGCCCACCAATAGTCATAAGTGCATCTTTTCGCCATAAAAATGCATTGCAGGGTATAAACCATCCGCCCAATAGATTTTTTATGTGCTCTTCTGAATGTGGAGTTGGGATAGTTGGGTAAACACTGTGTCTAGGGATAATGGTCTTTGTATCAGCGTCAAAGTAATCAAAAGGGCCATATACCCCAATAACTCCCCTGTTATTTTCAAAAGCCCGAATTTTCTTAAAAAAGAAATTCTCTTCAATAAGATCATCCGAATCAAGATAAAGAATGTACTCGCCCTTTGCTTTATGCAAGCCATAGTTTCGAGCTGTTGGTGCGCCTTGGTTTTCCTGCGAGAACAACCTTATCCAAGGGTATTCTTTAGCTAATAACTCAGCACCTCCATCAGTAGAGCCGTCATCAATAACAATAACTTCTAATTCAATCTCTTGATGCTTATTTGAAACCAATGATTTAAGTGTTTCTACAATGAGTCCTACTCTATTATAAACAGGAATAATTACTGAAACTGAACTACTCAATTTAAAACAGATTTCAATTTGTTATTAATAATTATAAATGGCAACCTCACTTTTTTTATCCACTTATCGACTTTGTAAACGAAATAGTCTTTTAAAGCTATAGTGTTAAATACAGAAAATTTTTCATATTTAACTTGCTCAACAATGTCCCCTGCTAACAATTCAAAAAGAGAATTTTTGTATAAATTATTTTCCTTTTTCCACTTGAACATTTCGCTATTTGTTATTGGTTTTTTGGTCATTTTATGATGTTGCCAATCAGGTACATACTTTCTAGCAGTTTTTGGGAATTCCAACATTTGAGATTCAAACGGAACATTCAAAAATGAGCAAATATCTTTTAATTTTGATTCTGAATCATTAACCAAATCTTCATATCTTATCTGCAAATAAGCATTGGCAAAATGCTTCTCACCATCAATTATTCCGGCCAGAACATGTCTTTTCCAATATTCAACGACAGAAATGTAATCATCTGTTTGGAGACCAGCTTCGCGATTCTTCAAAATTGACTCAGCCACGTCTCTACCATCTCTAATTATGTGAATCAGTCTTGCTTTTGGAAATAACTTTTTTAATAAAGCAATTTGCAATACATATCCTGGTGTTTTATCCCCCCATATTTCCTTTCCTTCTTGTTTAGCAAATGTTCTGTTTAAAACTGAAATTATAGCTGCATCATTATCAGGTTGGATTGACTCAAGATTTTCAATTAATTCTTTTTCATTCAAATCAGGAAAGTGTTTAGAATTTAATTCTAGAATTTTTGATGCAACATTTTTACGCCAATCATCTCCCTTTGTCAGTTCTGGTAATAAGTTATACAATTTTCCGAAAAACCATGTTTCCTCTGGAATGGCAATTAACGAATGTGCATTTAATAATAACCTCAACAATGTGGTGCCAGACCTAGGACAACCAACAATAAAAATTGGGGAATTATTTATTAATGGTTTGTTCATATAATTCGGTCATTTGTTGTAAAAATGCCACTTTACCAAATTTCTTTTCAACAGACCTTCGAAGAACTTCACCGTCATAATTTGACCAATTATTTATGACCTTTTCTATACCCACTATTAATTCGTCTACACTTTCTTTATTGACTAGTATGCCATTAGAATCATTAATGTAATATTCAGGTCCCTCACAACGTGTTGAAACTACTGGCCTACCCATCAATAGTGCTTCTGTAGGTGCTATACCGAAGGTTTCTCTTAAGCTGGAGTGAACGTAAAGATTTGATTTTTTTATTTGTTCGCTTATTTGTTCTTTCTCTAGATGTCCTGTTAGAATTACTCTATGTTGTAATTTAAGATTGCTTATTATTTCTTCTAGCTCATTACGATAGTTGCCCTCACCAATTATGGTGAGATGAATATCTATACCTGTTATTATTAATTTATTTACTGCTCGTATTAAATATTGATAACCCTTTCTCTCAACTAATGCACCAATACTAATAAGCTTTGGTCTTCTAATATCAAAATCATTAGGTTCCAATTTAAAAACATCCGTATTAATCATTTCTGGAATTACCTGAATCTTTTTTTTTATTGATGGCGAGAATTGGATCATTCGCTTTGCTAGAAATGGTCCTACGGCTACTATTGCCTTAGCGTGATCAATAATTTTAGCAACAATTTCTTTCTTTTTGTCATCATCTAGATGCATTTCAAAAGGTGCGGAATGCTCTTGATATAGTAATGGCACATTTAGGTGTTTGGAAAGCCCAAATGCAAATGCTCCTTGATCCAAAACAGTGTGGCAGTGAATCAAATCAATTTTTCCAATTACTTGTCTAACTAATTTAGACACCTTTTTTGAAGCCCAATATAAATCTTCGTAGGTTTCCCTATTAGTTAGGCGAGTAGAAATTTTTGGTATGACTAATATGTAATGATTAACATTATATTCAGACCAGTAATCATTCTTTATTCTATATATTTTCTTAGAAGCAGGTAAAAGTACCCATCTATAATACTCGATGAATTTTACTTCAAAATAGATGGCCTGACATTGAAAAGATAATGCCCCTATTTGCTCATAAATAAATGGAACCTGAACTCTACCCTCTTGTGAAAAAAGTGACCAACTTGATAAATAAATAACTCTATTCAATCTTGATTAATAAGAAATGAAACTCTTTTGTACAAAACACCACGGTCCTCATAACTGGGTAATAAGATAGGTAAAAAATCAGAAGAAGGTTCGATATTTAATCTAAATGCATTATCAAATGACACAATAGGCTCTCCATTCATTCTCAATACTTTTATTTCTAGATAATAAACGGAAGGCATAAGATTCAACGTTTGACCTGTTACTTTGAAATTCAAAACCTTATCTAAACCTTTTATTTCAACGCCATGAAGTCTGGTACTTAAGTTAAGGGCTCTTACTCCAAAAACTGTTTTAAACAATACTAACAGTGTAAGATTATCTGATGGAAAATCTCCCTCAATATTTCCTGTTATTACGAAGTTATCATTTACATAAAATATCTCTGAATTAGTTAGTGATCTGAAAGTTAGCCTACTTAATCTAAATCCATTATTAACATTTTCATTACCTACATTTTCAGCTGAGCTGTCTAGATAATTATCAATTCCATCTTTAGTTAAACCGTCAAAAATTTTCATCCCTCCTTTCAAAACAATTGATCTACTACATAAACTTTTAACAGCTGCAATATTATGACTTACGAATAAAACCGTTCGGCCAGAATTGGCCACTTCATTCATTTTACCCAAACATTTATTTTGAAATTCTGCATCACCGACCGCTAATACTTCGTCAATAATTAGTATCTCAGGCTCAAGATGAGCCGCAACACTAAAGGCAAGCCTAACCTTCATGCCTGAACTATAAAACTTTACGGGAGTATCTAAATACTTACCAATTCCAGAAAATTCAACAATCTCATCAAACTTTGCATCTATCTCTTTCTTGGTCATGCCCAGAATAGTCCCGTTCATGTATACATTTTCTCTTCCGCTTAATTCAGGATGAAAACCTGTACCTACTTCTAATAAAGAAGAAACACGCCCCTTTATTTGAATTTCTCCTTCTGTTGGTTCTGTTATACGTGAGAGTATTTTTAATAATGTGCTTTTACCAGCCCCATTATGGCCTATAATACCTAGCACTTCTCCTCTGTTTACTTCAAAATTCACATTTTTCAATGCCCAGCTCACATTGGATGCATCTGTATCTTTAAAGTTTTTGAGCTGTATTAGTCGTTTGAAGTTTTTAAAAGGAGAAAGTAGCAACTGTCCGATTTGACCAGCCAGTGTATCCTTTCTTTCATCGGCAACACCAATACGGTAACGCTTAGAAACCTCCTTTACCGAAATCACCACCTCTTCCATTGAAGGTAAATTGTCATTGCCAACTGTTTCTACATTTCCACCCATAATTTAAGCTATATCGGCAAAATGTTTTTCCATCTTTCTGAAATAAAATAAGCCCATTATCAAAAGGCAAATCGATACTAGTATTCCAGGGTATATTATAGTCCATGGAATGACTGCGGTAGGAATAACAGAGGCCCTAAAGCCTTCAATAACCGCCACTAATGGGTTGAGCGCATATACAAATTTGTAGTGGTCGGGAATTAAACTTAATGGGTATACTACAGGTGCGCTGTACATAATCAAACGCACCATAAAAGACATAGCATAATTTATATCTCTAAACTGTACTGCCATGGCAGATAGTATTAAGCCAATGCCAATGGAAGTTATAATTAGCAGTAATAAGAAAAATGGAATATAGATAAACTCTACATCTGGTACTACTTGATAATAAAAGAGAAGCCCAATTAAAACTAAAAAGCCGATACCAAAATCTATCATTTTAGAGAATATTGCGCTCAATGGTAAAACTAGTCTCGGAAAGTAAACCTTAGAAATCATTTCTCTATTTGAGATTAAACTACCTGTAGATTCGGTTAATATATTCTGGAAATAATTCCATGGCACCATGGCTGTAAAACTAAAGAGTAAATAAGGTATGCCATCGGAACCAATTTTAGCTAAATTTCCAAAAATAACAGTAAATACAAGTGTTAAAACAAGGGGTTGAATAATTGCCCAACCTACTCCTAAAACCGATTGCGCGTATTTGGCTTTAATACTTCTCAGAGTCAAAAAATAGAGTAAATCCTTATACCTCCATAACTCCCGAAAATTTAAGGCTTTCCAACCTGAAGTAGGCTTAATGGTAACCGTATCGTTGTTCTCCATTATATCTTAAAATGTACTAAGCATCCTAATTGCTTTATATATACCGCTACCTTATTATGATCAAGATTATCAACAATCCCCTCAAGCCCTTTGAATGGTCCGTTGGGTATAACAACTAATTGTTTTGGCTTAATTTCTTTATTTTCAACATAAATACTACTACCCTCCTTGTCAATCTTTTTGATTGCCTCAATCTCATAGTCTTGCACAACTGCAGGTTTACCCAACCAATAAATAAAGTTTATTACACCCTGATCAGCTCTAATTAAAGCTTGCTCTCCTTCATTGATATGTGCAAAAATATAACTGGGAAACATGGGTAGTTGTACTTTTTTTTTACGGTCGCTCCACTGTCGAACGGTAGTCACCAAAGGGCAGTAGATTTCAAAACCTTTACTACTTAGTCTTTCTTTTACGACTTTTTCATTTCGCGGCTTTGTATAAACAACATACCAGCGCTTTGTAGCATTTATTTGTTCCAAATCACCAAATTAATGTCGTTGCCGTTTTTATTATAATTCATGTATTCCAAATCGGACATGACAATATATCTGATCCTTCTTTTGATAAGCTTTTCAGCCTTACCGACCAACTCATTTAAGTATTGATAATCTACATCACCTATTAATATAATATCAACGATTTCAGCATCTTTCCCATTTGCAAGATCACCCGTCAACAGCACCTGATCTATGTCCCCCAATTTTGAGATAATGTTTTCTACTATAATATTTATGCCAAGATATTTTTTAACAATACCATTTATCTCAGAAAATAAAGGATGTTGTTGATTTACATTAAATACTTTCTTATTACCATCTAATTTAGATATCAACATATTTGCTTGCTCCAGACGATTTAGTTCAAGTCTTATGGCGTTCGTAGACTCACCAAATTCCTGCTCTAAAGACCTTAAATAACCGGTATTAGTTGGATTTAGAAAAAACTTTAACAAAAGTTTTATTCTAGTTTTAGAAGTAATAAGTGTTTCTATCAAGGAAAAAAGTGCTAAGGGTTATTTACAGCTTCGCCTCCTCAGTCACATGGATATTGAGTAATAATACTACTCAAAGTTATTGTTAAATAGATAAA
Organism: Fulvivirga sp.; assembly: GCF_040220315.1. Taxonomy (GTDB): domain Bacteria; phylum Bacteroidota; class Bacteroidia; order Cytophagales; family Cyclobacteriaceae; genus Fulvivirga. The sequence continues at coordinate 199 of NZ_JAVJUY010000056.1, read as the reverse complement.
ATACAAGGATTAAATTAAGTTTTACCAGAATTTCCACTTTGACTTTTGAATGGTATCTTGTTCAGAATAATAACCACTTCCGTATCCATTTCCGTATCCGTAACCATACCCATAGCTATAACCATAGCTATAACCATACTTATTCACACTTATATCATTGAATACAATACTTATGCTATTAAACTTCCCTGTTTTAAAC
>NZ_JAVJUY010000055.1:0-8208 GCF_040220315.1 Fulvivirga sp. | reverse complement strand
CCCTTCCGTTCTAATATCAATACCTGTATGAAAGTGGGTAGATCGCAGCTCACCCATGGTGCCGGCCAGCGTGTTTTGCGTGCCCGGCTTGATTGGAAACATGTAATACGCTTCGCTACGATAGTCGGCCGCCTCTAGCTGAGCAAAGCAGCTTAAATATTGCCCAAATAACAGCGCACTACTTAATATTAACTTCCAACAATTTCTCATCCTCTATAAATCCCTCCAGTTTTTGTCCAATTTCAATAGGCCCAACTCCGCTTGGTGTACCTGTAAATATTAAATCACCTGTTTTTAATGTGAAGAATTTCGACAAGTATGATACCATGTAATCAAAGCCAAACAGCATCAATGATGTATTTCCTTGTTGCCGTACTTCATTATTAACCTTTAACGAAAAGTTGATATTATTTATATCTTTAAAACCAGATAAAGGTAAAAAGTTCGAAATGGGGGCTGAACCATCAAAGCCTTTGGCTATGGCCCAAGGTAACCCTTTTTCCTTAGCCTTTGATTGCAGGTCTCTGGCCGTAAAATCTATTCCTAGTCCTATTTGATCGTAATACTTATGAGCGAATTTCTCTTCAATATTTTTACCTACTTTACAAACTCTGAGCACCAATTCTATTTCATGGTGGATATCCTTCGAATAATCCGGGTAATAGAAGTCTTCACCATTTTTAAGTAGAGCAGTGTCTGGCTTGGTGAATATGACAGGCTCAGAAGGACGTTCATTGTTTAGCTCTTTGATGTGCTCAGCATAATTGCGGCCTATGGCTAGGATTTTCATAATAATCGGGCTTTAGATTAACCATTAATTCCCCTCAACTTAATCTCGGTCAGTTTTCTTTTGGTGTCTTGCGGAAAGTCACCGTTCATCATCCAATTGTAATAGCCGGGCTCTTTTTCAAGTACATCTGTTACTAACCGATTTCGAAACTTACCAAAATTAAATACTTCCTTACCGTCTTTATTGAGCACCATTCGGCCCGCAAGGTCTACGAGGTTAGAACTTGTAATTTCGTGTAAAACGCTCATGTCATTTTTAATGACTCCTACCTTTTTGCCAAGGTTATCTACCACATCCTCACCGTCATACTTTTCTACTTGTGCTTGTAGCACTTCAAGAGTAGCCAAAGTATCTGCTTCTGCGCTATGGGCGTCATCCAGAGTTTTGCCACAATAGAATTGATAGGCAGCAGATAGTGTACGCTTTTCCATCATGTGGAATATCTTTTGCACATCAATGAGCTTGCGTTTCGAAGTATCAAAATCAACTCCGGCTCTTAGAAACTCTTCCACCAGCAGTGGCACATCAAATTTCAGAATATTAAAGCCTGCCAAGTCCGATCCTTCCAGAAATTGGGCTAAGCTCTTCGCAATATTTTTAAATGTAGGTGCGTCTTTTACATCCTCATCATATATCCCATGGATTAGACTGGTTTCCACTGGTATAGGAACGGTCGGGTTTATCTTGTTCGTCTTGGTAATTGTTTCGCCATTGGGCATTACTTTAACTACAGATATTTCAACTATTCTATCCTGCACTGTATTAGTGCCTGTTGTTTCAAGATCAAAAAATGTGAGTGGGTTTCTAAGGTTTAATTTCATTTAAATTAGTTACTTTAAAAGCGCTGGAAGTGCGTGATAGTCAAGGCCATTAAACGTGCCAGAAGTCATTAATAGTAGATTTTTATTTCTCCAATTTTGTTTTTTTAAGAACTCTAGCATTTCATCCCTGTCATCAAAAACGTTGAGATTGGCTTCATTAAAACTCTTTTTGATATCCTCTTTTGTTATGGGCTCCATCTGCTTTTTCTCAAGTGTACTAGGGCTGTAATACACAACGGGTACGTTGGCATATTTCATTGTGCCTTTATACTGATTAATAAAATCTTTATTTAAACTGCTGAACGTATGAAGCTCCAGACAGGCCACCAGATCTCTTGCTGGGTATTGTTCTTTCACTGCTAGCGTAGTAGCCTTTACTTTTGATGGTGCATGGGCGTAATCTTTATAAATCGCCATGCCACTATTCTCGCCAATTAGCTCTAATCTTTTATCTGCGCCTCTAAAAGATTGAATAGCCAAATAGAACATATCGGATGTAATACCTATTCTCTTCAACACAGCCAGCGCGCCACTTATATTCTGAAGGTTATGTTTGCCGAACAGTTTAATTGGATAACTCTCATTGCCATCTGTTAAATAAGTAACACCATTTTCAATGCTGTGTGGATGTGTTTTATATGGAATTTCATTTACATCTTCACGCCCTTTCTGACCGATAACGGTACCCAGGGAGTCGTCATCACTGTAAATAAGTGAGCCAGCCTTTGGAGTAGCATCTGCAAACAAATCAAACTGTTTTACATACTCTTCTTCAGTAGGGAATACGTTAATATGATCCCACCAAACACCGGAAATAAGTCCAATATGATGATGATATTTCAAAAATTTAGGAGTTCTATCGATGGGGGAAGAAAGGTATTCATCGCCTTCAATTATAATAATAGGAGCATTAGATAATTGAACCATCTCTTCAAATCCGTCTATTCTTGCGCCAACAGCATAATCAAACTTCTTGTTGTGATATTGCAATACGTGCATGATTATAGAAGTGATGGTAGTTTTTCCATGACTTCCTGCAATCACAATGCGTTGCTTATCTATAGACTGCTCGTAGATATAATCGGGGAAAGAATAAATTTTTATGCCTAATTCCTGTGCTTTCTTTAGCTCGGGGTTATCTTCCCTTGCATGCATGCCGAGAATGACTGCATCCAAATCCTTGTGAATTTTGCTTTCATCCCATCCAACATGGTCGGGTAACAGGCCATTCTTCTTTAAAAGCGAACGGGAGGGTTCAAAAATTTCGTCATCCGAACCGGTGATATTAAAGCCTTTTTTCTTTAGCGCAATGGCCAGATTATGCATAATACTACCACCAATGGCTATAAAATGTATGTTTTGTGATTCTTGACTCATGAATGGATAGGTTAAAAGTCAAAAATAGAAGAAAAAATATAAAAACAGGACAATTTTTCTTCTTTGACCTTTGTTTATAACATTGTGGATAACTTTTTATTTTGTTGATAAGCACACAATTTTTTCACAATTATTTGTGTATATTCTTTCAAATGCGGTGGAAAAGGAGGGTGCTTCTTGCCTAAGTAGCCGATAGATAAACAGGAGGCTTGACTTTTGTAAACATTGAATAAAATTTTGGGATCATCCACCTTAATTGTACCGCTTTCAAATTCTTTTTAGGTTTGGCATTGCGAGTTAAAATTTAAACCGACAATCACTACATGGAAAACAAATCTTCGTCTTTAAGAGTAGGGCATAAGTCAAACAGGCTTGTGAAAGATATCAATGATACCTTAGGGAAACTCCCTCCTCAGGCGATTGATTTGGAAGAAGCGGTATTAGGTGCGTTAATGTTAGAAAAAGACGCACTTTCTACCGTTATCGACATTCTTACCCCAGAGAGTTTTTATCAAGACAGCCACAAGGAAATATACAAGGCTATTGTTGTTCTTTTCAATAATTCTGAGCCTGTAGATATGCGAACAGTGGTAAGCCAGTTGAGAAAAAATGGCAAGCTGGAGTTGGTTGGCGGCTCGTATTATATAGCTGAATTAACATCTAAAGTTTCTTCTGCGGCTAATATTGAGTACCACGCACGTATTGTTACAGAAATGGCCATTAAGCGGGAGCTGATTAAAGTAGCTTCTGAGATACATCACGATGCGTATGAAGATACAACTGATGTATTTCAATTGTTAGACAAAACAGAAAGTGCTCTTTTTGAAATCTCTGAAGCCAATATTCGAAAGAATTATGACAACATGACTTCACTTATGGCTCAGGCAATTCACGAGCTGGAGGAAAGAAAAAATCATAAAGATGGCTTAACGGGTGTGCCAAGTGGATTTACTGCATTAGACAGGGTAACATCTGGCTGGCAAAAATCGGATCTGGTGATTATAGCTGCGAGACCCGGCATGGGTAAAACTGCCTTCGTAGTTTCTGCACTTCGAAATGCAGCCGTAGATTTTAATCAGGCCGTGGCAATCTTTTCTTTAGAGATGTCATCTGTTCAGTTAGTGAACAGACTTATATCTGCGGAAGCGCAATTAGAAAGTGAGAAAATTAAAAAGGGTAATCTGGAAGATTACGAATGGCAGCAGCTTATTCACAAGACTAACAAGCTGAGTAAGGCACCAATTTTTATTGATGATACACCAGCATTATCAATTCTGGAATTAAGAGCCAAGTGTAGAAGACTAAAAGCTCAGCATGATGTTCAGCTGATTGTAATTGATTACTTGCAGCTTATGAGTGGCGATAGTTCTAAAGGTGGTGGTAACCGTGAACAAGAAATTGCATCTATTTCAAGGGCCTTAAAAGGTATCGCCAAGGAATTGGATGTACCAGTGATTGCACTTTCTCAGTTAAGCAGGGCTGTAGAGACCCGAGGTGGTGATAAGCGTCCACAACTTTCGGATTTGAGGGAATCAGGCTCTATTGAGCAAGATGCCGATATGGTGATGTTCCTTTATCGACCGGAATATTACGGCATAACCGAAGATGAGAACGGAATGCCTACTTCTGGCGTTGGTGAGGTAATCATTGCCAAGCATCGAAACGGTTCTCTTGAAAATGTTCAGCTCAAGTTCATCGGTAAGTACACCAAATTCTCCGATTTGGATACGCATAGTTTTGGTGAGCCATTCCCAGGTGGCGGTGGAATTCCTTCAGAATTTGACGATTCTAAAACCCAAACTTTTGGTAGCAAACTCAATGAAAATCTTGATTTAGGTAGTCCGAATGACTCTGCAGGCTTTGGGTATTCTGGTGCTGATGACGATGAAGATGCGCCTTTCTAGTAAATACGTTATTTAACGTATTGATACGATCAATTCCTTTTATTACCTTCATTTAAAATTACTATTATGAAGGCATTAGCAATTGTTTCCGCTGGCAAGATCAAAATTATAAATAAAGATCGGCCCAAGCCTGAGCCAAATCAGGCCATAATTAAAGTAAGTGCTGCAGCACTCAACAAAAGAGATCAGTTTATACGAGAAGGTAAGTATCCAAATATCCAGTTTGGGTCAACACTTGGCTCAGATGCAGTAGGAGAGGTGGTAGAAGTTGGGGAGTCAGTTTCGAAAAAGCTGATCGGAAGACGAGTTATCATTAACCCTAATATTGGCTGGGGAAATAATGAGCAAGTTCAGTCCAGAGTTTACTCAATTTTGGGTATGCCGTCTGATGGAACATTTGCAGAGTTTGTGGCTGTGGAAGAAGGCCGGCTACATCCTGTACCTGGTCATTTATCCGATGAGGAAGCTGCTTCAATACCATTGGCAGGATTAACCGCCTACCGCGCATTATTTCGACATGGTGAGATTAAGAAAAATGAAAACATATTAATCTCTGGATTTGGTGGAGGTGTAGCACAATTTGCATTCCAATATGCCATGGCATTTGGGGCTAATGTTTTTGTAACATCTGGAAGTAATGAAAAGATAGAAAAAGCTATTTCTCTGGGGGCTCAGGCAGGGTATAATTACACCAATCCTGATTGGCATAAAAACCTTTGGCAAACAAAGGGTGGTTTTGATGTAGTTATAGATAGTGCCGGAGGAGATCAGGTAAATACGTTTGTGAAGTTGATGAGGCCTGGCGGTCGAATAGTTTTTTATGGTGCAACGAATGGGTTGCCTTCTTCCTTAGACTTATACAGAATGTTTTGGAACCAAATTAAGTTGCAGGGAAGTACCATGGGTAATGATAAGGAGTTTGTGAAAATGCTTGACTTCATTACTGAGCATAAGATTAAACCTTTAATAGATTCTGTAAGGCCGTTCGATGAAATTGAAAGTGCTTTTGATGAAATTGCAACGTCCTCTAAGCTAGGTAAACTTGTGGTTAAACTTTAACTTGAGTTAAGTATTTATTATCCATCTGATTTACTGATAGTTATAAAATGATATACTAAAAATATTAGTAGAATTTTATTCAAAGAACTCAAGCTCTTGCAGCGCATTTTTTAATTCACGTAGCGTGTTTTGATTATTCTGAATTTCAGCAATTTCTATCCCTTTTCGGTACAATTGTTTCGCCAATTCAATCTCATCTAGTTCTTCATAAAGGTGCGCAACCTGATAATATGTGGCTAAATAATCCGGATGATTTTGGAGTAAAATTTCAAAATACTTTCTTGATTTCTCCAGATCGAATTTCCAATATTCCATCGCAATACCGTAAATGATAAACGGGTCTTTAGAATCTTCTTGATAGTAATTTAAGAGTTGGTCAAGTCTGTCTGAATTCATCTAGTATTCAATTTTTATTTGCTTCATTATTCGTTATCTTCACGGGCAAATTTAATACCTTAAATTACAACATTTTAAATCCATATATATAGATGAAAATATTAGTTTGTATTACTCATGTACCTGATACAACATCTCGTATAACGTTCACCGATGGTGATACTAAATTTGATACGAATGGTGTTCAGTTTATCATTGGTCCATACGATGATTATGCATTAGCAAGAGCAGTTGAATTGAAAGAACAATCAGGTGGTTCCATCACCGTTTTAAATGTTGGTGGTGCAGAATCTGAACCTACCATTAGAAAGGCTTTGGCTATTGGCGCTGATGATGCCATTCGTGTAAATGCAGAACCAACAGACTCTCTTTTTGTAGCTGCAGAAATTGCTAATGTAGCAAAAGACGGTGGCTATGATTTAATATTAATGGGTAGAGAATCGATTGACTTCAATGGAGGAATGGTGCATGGAATGGTTGGTGAAATATTAGGTATTCCATCAATTTCGCCTGTAATGACATTGGATATTGATGGTGATACTGCTAAAATGTCAAGAGAAATAGAAGGAGGAAAAGAGTATTTAGAAGTAAAAATGCCGTTTGTTGCTGGTTGTCAAGAGCCAATTGCTGAATGGAAAATACCAAATATGAGAGGTATTATGTCTGCTAGAACAAAACCTTTAAATGTAGTTGAGCCATCAGCAAATCAGTCAAGTACAAAACTTGAAAAGTACGAAATGCCACCGGCAAAAGGTGCTGTAAAAATGATTGATGCCGACAATGTGGAAGAATTAGTAAGCTTGCTGAAAAATGAGGCTAAAGTAATATAAGTTTAATCTAAAGAGAATTTAATTTTGTCATCAATATTAGTATTTGTAGAAAGTGCTGAAGGAGCTATTAAGAAGACCTCTTTAGAGGCTGTTTGCTATGCGAAAGGCATGGGAGGCGATGTAACCGTTATTGCTTTTGGCAATGAAGTAAATAGCAATGAGTTAGCAGGTTTAGGAAAATATGGAGCTTCAAAAGTGCTTCATGTAAATGATGAAAAATATAATAAAGGAGTTATTCAAGCGTATGCATCAGTTATTGCAGATGCAATGGAGAAAGAGGGAGCTGATGTATTAGTGTTAGCGAATTCCTCTTTAGGAAACCCTGTTTCAGCGAGAGTAGCTGTTAAAGTAGATGCAAGTTTAGTTTCGAACGTTACTGAATTGCCAGATACATCAGCAGGCTTCAAGGTAAAAAGAAGTATCTACACTGGTAAAGCATTTGCCAACGTTGATCTAACCAAAGACAAGAAAATATTAGCTATTAAGAAAAATGCTGCTGAAGTAAAAGAAGTGGAGGGTTCAGCCACAGTAGATTCTTTTGCTGCAAGTGCGCCTGATAGCGATTTTAGGACGAATATCACCAAAACTGAGAAGGCTACTGGCGAAATATTACTACCAGAAGCAGAGTTGGTTGTTTCAGGAGGAAGAGGTTTGAAAGGACCTGAAAATTGGGGTATGATTGAAGAATTGGCCAAAACTTTAGGCGCTGCTACGGGTTGTAGTAAGCCTGTTTCTGATATGGACTGGAGACCTCACCACGAACATGTTGGTCAAACTGGAGTGAAAGTAAGTCCTCAACTTTATATTGCGGTTGGTATTTCTGGTGCAATTCAGCATTTAGCGGGAGTTAACTCTTCTAAAAATATTGTAGTAATTAATAAAGATCCGGAGGCACCATTCTTTAAGGCAGCTGATTACGGTATTGTAGGGGATGCGTTTGAGGTAGTTCCGAAACTAACTGAAGCGTTAAAGGCAGCGAAATAAAATTAGGTGGATAAATTACGCTTAGAAATATTAGGACTGTCGTCCAG
>NZ_JAVJUY010000054.1:0-24291 GCF_040220315.1 Fulvivirga sp. | reverse complement strand
CATATCAATTTTTGCCCTCAACACATATCTACCTGCTTCATATTCACCATTTTTCATTTTCTCGAAGATGGCTAAGTTTTCTTCTATAGATGTATCCCTAAACGGACTAGCCGTTCCTGGACTAGTGGGTGTTCCTTTTTGTTCAGCTATTGCCTCCGAAGATTGGCCATCAATATAGGCTTTACCTTGTTTGATAAGCTCAACTGCCCAATCGTATAATTGTTGAAAGTAGTCCGAAGAATAGCATTCTGTGGCCCACTGAAAACCAAGCCACTCAATATCATTTTTAATGGCATCTACATATTCCTGCTCTTCTTTAGCCGGATTGGTATCATCAAAACGAAGGTTTACAGGGGCATTATATCGTTCGCCAAGTCCAAAATTTAAACAGATAGAAGCAGCATGGCCGATATGCAAATAACCATTCGGTTCTGGAGGAAAACGGAAACGAAGCTTTTCTTTGGGTAAGCCGTTCGCTAAGTCTTCTTCAATAATTTGCTCAATAAAATTTAATGATTCTGGCGCTTCTTTCATGTGTAAAAAATTGAGTGGCAAAATTAGCGCAATTGAGTTCAATTGCAATGCTAATTACAATAGTTAAGGCTGGGATTATAGAGATATGTTGATATTATTGCCCTTATGTTCGACACCCACAATTTCTCTAAATCGCTTGACGAGGATGTTTTTGATAATTGGCTGGAAGCTGGCCGAAATAGCAGATTAGGTTACGAATACATGGTAGTGGTTTGGCTCACAATGGAAGAGGAATACAAGCCTGTCTATCTTGAACGAAGAGATCAGCTATCAGAACTAACTGATATTTCTAATTTAACCGAGGTAGTGGTTGCTGCTTATGATCTTTATTCAGAATCAAAAATAAATATCGAAGAATACAAATGAGCTTATTCTTTAATCTTCTTAATTAATTCACCATTTGAATCATAAAATTTCCAGGTACCAACTTTTTTATCCTCTTTGTATCTTCCTTTAATTATAAGGTTTCCTAAACTATCGTATTCGCTGTAGCGGCCATGTTTTAAACCATCTTTTAAGGATACTTCAAATTTTAGTTGGCCATTGGCAAATTCCTGCGTTAGCTTTTTATCATTGAGATCTTCAGGCAAGATATTTTCAACTGCAATGATATAATCGTCATCAATAATTTCTCCTTCATTAGCCTCATCATCTGTGATCATAGAAAGTTCTTTCAATAACGAATTCCACTTTTCTTGTTCAATATTATTTAAATGCTTCATCTGCAGGTGATAGGAGAGTAAACCATTTTCAGGGAACAATTGAATTCCTAGTAAAGGAAACCCCTCAATATATTTCCTATGCTTTGCCAAGGCGCTCCACGATTCTGAGTCTAACAGGTTTCTTGCATCAGTAAGTAGTTCTTCAGCCGATACATATAAAAACAGATTTGATTCATGCTTAAATTCCTCCATGAATTCTGCATATTCTTTCGTGCTATTTAATGTTTTATTCTCTACTGTTGCCGTAATTATCTTCCCGAGGGTTTTAGGAGAATTACTAAAAACAATATAATCTCCTAAAATGACATAATATGGTTTTTCAATAGAGGAAAACATCTTACCAAAAACAAGTTTAAAAAGGCCTTTAATGGATAAAAATTTAATCTGGTAGCCTTTGTAATCAATACCTTTGAATTTCACCGGGGTCTTTCGCCTGATCTTCCTTTCGATATAGTCTAGATTCTCATTTAACGCATCAATATCATTATATCTGAAAGCAATGGCCAGTTCTACACTATGCTTATTACTGCTGGAATTGAGTTGAATGAGCCCAATTTCATTGTCAATCCAGCTAATGATATTGTCTTCGATAGAAATTCCAAGGTATTTTTCTAATCTTTTTTTATTGGATTCATACTCGCCATCTTCATCGTTAAGTAGTTGTTCAAAGTTTGTATAAAAGCTGGTTGCATCATTAAACCCGAGGCTCGTAAATGACGATGCATTTTCTGGCACAATTGCGCCCAAATTTATTTCCCCTTTACCCGATTTTAGCAATGCCTGAACCATATTGTCTTGATCGGTAGGCTCATCTGAATAGCCATGAATAGAAATGTAATCATCACCCATGTTGAAATTGAGACCCAGGTAATCTGAATAAGTTAAAAATTGAAGTGCATCTTTTTGCGCATCGCTTGTTGTGAACTGCTCCAGCAACGTCTTAAAATTTAGCTGATGAAAGTAAATTGTAGGGGAATTCACATCCATATATTTACTTACCTCCACGAAATCCAAGTCCCTTACCATTACTGGTTTAGACTTTTGCATTAAAGCCTCTTCTATAAGCGTATGTGTGGTAGAAAAAAGCAATAGATTATCAACAAGAGTTAAATAATAGATTTCGGGGCTATCATAATACGAAAATTCAATGATCTCTGTATCCAGGTATTTACGATTGTATATTTTGGCATCGTCACCAATGATTTTGTCAAGGTAGTTTTTGAGAAAACTAAATTGTGTAGCTTTTTGTAAATCGCAGGTTAGCAAAAAATTGTATTTAGTGTTGCTTATGGGGTGGTAGGAGAGAATAATAGGTCTGTTTGCCACCAAACTCCATAGGCCTTCATTCTTTTTAATTTCGGTGTTTAGGCTATCTACACTTTTGCCAAATGAAGCTAACACTGGATTGGTTTTTAAGTAATCCCAAATTCGATTGGTGGTCATTTCTTTCCAATGTTCCAGCGGTTCTTCCAGGCAAATAATAATGGCAGCGCTGGCTGGTACAGCATTTAAAGGGTTGTTCTTTTCAATGGGGCTGAGTTGAAAAAAATATAGGTAAGCTGCACCTGCTATCACAACCATCACCGTAAGTGTTACAATGAATTTCTTCATGAATTAGAAGTTAGAAAAGATGAATTACAATCTTAAAAAATATTGTTGATAGCACCACCTGTAAACAGAATGATTTCCGTGGGGATTACCACTATGCAGAATAACTTACACGACATTTATTTTAACTGCTATTGAAGATAGTCTTTGATTTCTACATATTCAACATCTGTTCTGTCCAGATAAAATTGCTTTAATAATGCTGTATGGCCTTGTCCGAATAGTACAAACAACCTATCGCCTTGTTCAGTGAGTTGATCGATATTAAACATAATATGAAAGTTTCTTGCCCACCATTTTTCAGCCAATTGAACTCCCACGCTATTCTCCTTTGTACCATACTTTAGAAGATATTGGAGGTAAGAAGCCCGATTATCCAGGTCATTCTGTTTACTATTCATCATCACGAAGTAATCCGTTAACGTGTGGCTATCATAATATAGTTTTTGTGGAACCATTTTATTCTGTTTTATATCAGCAATTAGCTGATTAAACTCGCCCATTTTGCCCTCAGCCTCTATGAACTGCATTAATTCACTGAAAGGAAGGTTGGCAGGGTGGTCCGCCACATAAATATGTTCATGGCCAAGTTGATTGGCCAGTCTAAATCCAATTTGCTGGCGTTCATTGATAGATAATTGGTGATTTCCTTCGCGATATCGTTGATAAATGGAATCTAGTTTGGTTTTTCCGTACGGGTATTCAAGCACAACTTTTGTAGGATTGTATTCTTTAAGTTTATCAATTAACTCCTGCATTTCTCGTTGACGTTTTTCAGTATTTAAATCATCAATTTCAACTGAGAGTAAATCGCTTGAACCTGCAAAATGGAATGTGCCTAATAATGCTATCTGTGGTTTTGTTTTGTCTTGAGTTAAAGTTTGTGAATACAGTTCAAATACGGATGCGAAAATAAATATGAATACAATTGATACTTTCCGCAATGTTCTTAGTCTTACTAGTGTCATAATAATTAGACCTTGATAGGCAGAAAAGGTTACAAAATGGCTTAAATCTGATTTTAATCATTGACTTGAATGACTTACAGATTCATTAAATCAATAAATGGTACCGATATTAGCAAAAGATGTCAAACACTATGAATAAAACTGACCGTGCCTACAGGCAAAAAAGTAATGGTGAGCGCTTCTTTTATTTCTTCGTCACGTTAATTCTTTTTTTCAGCTGTACCAGGAATGAAAAATCGGCAACACCTTCACTAAAACAAATCACAGAATCTGTCTACGCATCCGTAACCATCGAACCCGACAGTTTGTATGAGGTTCATTCAATAGTGAGTGGAATTATTGCCAAGATCCTGGTAGAGGAAGGTGATGAGGTTGCAGTAGATCAAAGCATTGTTGAAATAGAAAATTCATCCAGTAAACTCAATTTTGATAATGCCAGGCTGGCATTTAAATTGGCTAATGACAATTTGTACGGAATCGGCTCACCACTAAAAAGCTTGCAGGATCAAATAGAATCAGCAAAACTTAGATACGAGCAGGACTCTGTGGACTATTTTCGTCAAAAAAGGCTTTGGGAACAAAAAGTAGGTACAGCCAGGCAGTATGATCAAAGTAAACTAGCCTATGAAATTGCAAAACAGAACCTCTCGGCACTAAAGAAAGAATATAGCAGGACAGAGACATCGCTAAAGTCGGCTTTGAATAATGCTCGCAATAATTATGAAAATGCACGTATTGGTAAAGAAGACTTTACCATCACCAGCCGATTAAACGGGCGGGTATATGAAATCTTCAAAGAGCCTGGTGAATTGATCAGTCCGCAAGAGCCACTTGCAACAATTGGCAACAGCAACTCATTTAAAATTAAAATGCTGGTAGATGAAGTTGATATAGTTCGTGTTGAACCAGAACAGACCGTTGTAGTCTTACTTGACGCCTTTGACGATCAGCCATTTGAAGCTAAAATTACGCGGATACTTCCACAAAAAAACAATCGTACACAGACATTTACTGTAGAAGCAGATTTTGTAACACCCCCTAAAAATTTGTATTCGGGATTATCTGGTGAAGCCAATATAATTATCACCAAAAAAGAGACGTTGGTTATCCCCAGAAGGTATTTATTGGAGAACAATCAAGTAAAGACAAGTGAAGGCTTGGTGTCTGTTAAAACCGGAATTGCCAATATGGAATTCGTTGAAATTATATCCGGAATAGATTCAACCACACAGCTTTATCTTCCATAATCATGAACTGGCCGGTAATCTTATCCATTTCTAAAACGCACCTGTTATCAAGGTTTAAACAGTCGAGTATTGCTGCCTTAGGTGTTACCTTTGGAATAGGTACTTTCATAATTTTGGTCAGTTTTATGACGGGGCTGAACAATTTGCTTGATGGCCTGATCTTAAACAGAACGCCACATATACACATCTATAACGAGATAAAACCTAGTGAAAAACAACCCATCGACTATATTACAAATGTTGATGCCGCAATTAATAAAATATACTCGATCAAACCTAAATGGAGCCAGGAGAGGATTCATAATGCCGTGCCACTTTTAAATCACTTGATAGAAGATGTGAGAGTGAAAGGAATTGCACCGTTAGTGCGGGCGCAAGCCTTTTATTCTGCTGGTTCGTTGCAAATTAATGGTGTTTTAAACGGCATCGATATTCTGGAAGAGGTAAGACTTTTTAAGTTGGACGAATATATTTTTGAAGGTGATGCACAGGCCTTGAAACGCACTTCCAATGGAATACTTATGGGAATTGGTGTAGCGCAAAAGTTATCTTTAAAAGTCGGGGACAACGTGCAGATTATATCAAGTAAAGGGGATGTTTTTCCACTTAAAATTGTAGGGTTCTACCAAAGCGGATTGGCTGAAATTGACAATGCACAGAGTTATGTAAACCTGAAAACAGCACAGCAGATTTTAGGTGAAGGGGAGAGCTACATTACTGATCTGAATATAAAACTTCACAACATAGAAGATGCCGTTCCAATGGCTGAAGAAATAGAACGAAACTATAAATTAACCGCTATTGATATTAAAGAGGCTAACGCGCAGTTTGAAACAGGAACATCCATACGTAATATCATCACCTACGCTGTTTCTATTACCTTACTCATTGTAGCTGGATTTGGAATATACAATATTCTCAACATGCTTATTTATGAAAAAATGAACGACATCGCTATACTTAAAGCAACGGGCTTTTCGGGTCGCGATGTAAAATATATTTTTATTACACAAGCCATGCTCATTGGCCTTGTAGGTGGTGTGTTGGGCCTCATCTTTGGTTATGGAATATCTACAATCATTGATCATACACCCTTTGAAACGGAAGCTCTACCAACTGTAAAAACGTTCCCTGTTAACTGGAATCCGGTGTATTATGGTATTGGGATCACTTTCGCCATAGTTTCTACATTTTTGGCAGGCTACCTGCCATCAAGAAGAGCAGAAAAAATAGACCCTGTAGAAATAATCAGAGGCCAATGAAAGATGCTTCAACAAATAGCATTCTCAGAGCAGATCATATCAATAAATACTTTCATGACCCTGTAGAATTTCATGTGCTAAAAGACATTTCACTTGAAATAAAAAAAGGCGAGTTTGTGTCTATCATGGGTAAATCTGGTTGCGGAAAGTCTACATTACTCTATATATTATCTACGATGGATACGGATTACACTGGAAATCTTTATTTGAATGATAAATTACTCAATGCAGAATCAGGTGATGAATTGGCCAGGGTGCGTAATGAGCATATTGGCTTTATATTTCAGTTTCATTACTTGTTGCCAGAGTTTACCATTCTGGAGAACGTCATGCTGCCTGCTCTTAAATTAGGCAAGAAAAATAGGGAAGAGGTTGAGCAAGATGCACTTGATAAACTTCACCTGTTAGACATTGGCGAACAGGCACACAAGCTTGCTTCCAGGGTTTCGGGAGGTCAAAAACAGCGGGTGGCCATTGCCCGTGCACTAATCAATAGCCCAAGTATAATTATGGCTGACGAACCCACTGGTAATTTAGACTCTAAAAACTCAGACAATGTTTTTAATATACTGAGAGATCTCAGTCACAAAGAGAATTTATCTTTACTTGTTGTTACCCATGACGAAGATTTTGCCAAGAAAACAGATCGCGTGATAACTATGGAAGATGGTAGAATTATAAGTCATTCGTAAGTCGAATTAAACACCATGACACCTATAAAAACTGATCACATAGCCCCGAGACAATTTTCCCTTAAGGTTTATCTACTGTTAATAATCTTGTTTTCATGGCCTTTTCAAATAGTCTATTTAATTCTTGGTGAAGCCTTCCGTCCAATTCTTTTACTTTCCATGATTATGGTGGCAGTTGGCACCTTTATTTGTGGGAAATATATATTTAAAGATGGATTTCAGGGTGCAGGATGGCATTGGGGAAGGCCTAAACACTATCTGTTCGCATTTTTGCTAGCATTATTTCTTTGGTTTTTTCCTAGTGTAGTTGAACAGGTGTTTAATTGGTACACACCTTTAGACCAAATCAACTATAGTGATATAACTACCACTTTTATAATCAGTTTCGTTATAACGATTATTCCAGCCTTCAGTGAGGAGTTTGGTTGGCGTGGCTATTTATTGCCCAGGTTACTTAATAAATACTCCACACGTAAAGCACTGTTACTGCATGGCTTAGTAACTTGGATTTGGCATTTGCCATTCATTTTAGACATGGGACTCAATGCTGGAGAAAATTCACTTATTTATGTTCCAATGGTTATGATTGTCAGTTTTATCCCTACTATTCTTCATGCTATCGTGTTTGCATATTTATGGTCTCGTACAGCTAGTCTCGCTGTTGCAACTTTTTATCATGTTTGCTTTGATGAAGTTCGCGATACTCTTGAAGAAACTATCGGATTAGGAACCTTTGCCCAAAATTGGCAAATGCTAGTTCTTACCATTTTGGGTGTTTGGCTGCTATTTATGGGAAAATGGTATTTCAAAAACATAAATACAATGGACTCACTATAGGTGTATTTAACTTGCAAAAGCTCTCTTTCTTTTAACCATAAAAGAGAGGTGTACGTACTTTTAGTATAATTATTAACTACAAATTCCTTTTTTTATTAGAAATTGATTTTTTATCTAGTATGTGAAATCAATGCTATTGGATAGATTATTAGCAACAGTATTTATTACGCTACTTTTTAGTTGTAGTAGAAGCAGCGAAACCCTTGTAGAAAACACAAGGAATATGCCTGACTATGAGGCTAAGAATCACAATCTTTTAGACCAATCCACATTGCAATTCCCGTTAGATTACCCCGTCAGTGATCTTCAAAAGATGATTAACAGAATTTTGCCAGATACATTGGTAAATGATAGCATCGACCTTAATGACAAAGGTGACTTCCTTGTTTTAAAGGTGCTGCCCATTGGAGATATGTTGTTAAATAGCTATCAGAATAAGCTGGATGCCTCTTTACCAGTTAAAGCATTGGCTTATGTAAAAAAGAAAGTGGCACTGTTTAATATAAAAAACAAAAAACCTATTGAATTAAAGCTTCGGTTAGACCTACATACTATACTGGCTATTGATGAGAATTTCGATTTAAATACTAGATGCACTATTCAACAAATTCGCTGGATTGAAGAGCCTAACATGAGAGTGGCAGGATTAAAAATAAACCTTAAAAATATCATCGATAAGCAAATAGAACAGAATAAGCTTACCATAGAAAATGCAATATGTGCTGCCATAAATGAAACAGTACCAATGAAAAAGGAGGTTATAGCCATTTGGAATTTATTGAATCAAACACACCGTGTGGCCACAAGACCTGTTGATATCTGGCTAACGGCAATACCTGAAGATTTCTCTGCAAATTTTGATGATCAAATAAAAGATACGTTGCGAGTAGTACTTTATGCAAAAGCTGGTGTTTTGATTAGCCCACTAAAAGGCATACAATTAAAAGAGATTCCGGACTTACCTATCAATAAAAGAATAAAAACTAATGACCAACTTGATTTACGCGTTTCTGTGAATATGCCCTACGAGTACATGAATTTAATTATGGACGACTTGTTAAAAGGGCAAGAATTTGAATATAGTGGCTGGTCTACCCAATTAACAGGGTTTAATACTTATGGTGAACGCAATCGACTTACTTTGAAATTTAAAACTCAAGGTGATGTGGAATTAGATTTAGAGGCAAGGGCCAAGCCAGCCTTTAGTATCAACAGTGAATTGATGTTTAATGAACTAGAATATGAAATAGCAAGTGATAACCCATTGGTTAATTCTATCGACTGGATTACCAGCAGCTCAGTAGATAATTATTTAAAACAGAATAGCAAGGTTCCTTTGGGTGCTATTCTTGATTCACTTGACTCAAAAATTGTGTATGCCTTAGACCGATCGAAATTAAGTTCAAAAATTGATTTAAGGCTTAAGTTCGACAAAATACAATCAGATACTATAATCTATTATAACGACCGTTTCGAGTGGATCTTTTCAGTGAAAGGAACATCGCACGCTTTACTCAATGATAGTCTGGTGGTAAGAAAAAATTAAAGTATTAATTTAATCGAATAAATCCTATGTCTAGCTTCAGAATTAGACCACGTTTTAAACATAAAATCTCCTTAAAGAAAGAGGAATTAGAAAGTCGAATCATTGAACAGCTCAAAACTCAAAAACAGTTAAGTTCCCATTATTTGCCGGGTCATATTTATATAAAAATTAATTCAGCATTGCAGCACTTTTGGTCACCGCAACTACATCTTAGCTTTGATGTAGAAGAGGATAAAACAATTGTAAGAGGTTTATACGGGCCTAACCCAACTGTATGGGCTATATTCTTTTTTGGTTATGTGATTCTGGGTTTAATGGCCTGTTTTGTTGCCGTTTGGGGGTTTAGTGTCTGGAGTTTAGGGAAAGACGCTGATATTTTATGGGCACTTCCAGTTATCGGCCTGATAGCACTGATCATGTACCTGGCCAGCCAGTTTGGCCAGAAAATGGCTGCACAGCAGATGTTTGATATTCATCATTTTTATGAAAGTATTACAAAAGACAAAGTAGAAGTATACTAATCTTATGCTATAGAAATAATATGCTGTAGCTTCTCAATTTTAGCTTGCTTATCGGTAAGTAATTTTCGCTGCTTGTCCATTGGTCCTCCTTTAAGATTACTAAGCTCTAAAGAAAGTTTGTACATCATTTCTTCCAGTGCTTCCAGTAAGAGAGGCTTATAGCTCGATTCGATCTGTATCATAGATTAAATTAATTAAGGTTAGAATTCGTATATCAATGAATTTAGAATTTAAACCTATATCTGGCAATTATCAATCAATACATTTGTAATTATCTGGTTTCAATCACAGACATTAGTATTTTTAATAGCTTTAACCCATAGAACAACCAAACATAAACACATGTACACCGGTGTATTAACCAAAATGCGAACCCAATTTGGGTCGCCCATTGATTATTTTCTTGAGCTAGGGGCGGATACCATTCACATGAACGAATTATTAGGCAAGCCATTGCATATGAAATACGTTGGCCAGCAGTGTTTAAATTGTGGTAAGGATAGGAAAATTTATCGAATGGGGCATTGCTACAATTGCTTTTACGAACTCCCTCAAACTGCGGATTGGGTCATCAGACCAGAGTTGTCTAAAGCGCATCTGGATATTGAGGATAGAGACCTGGCTTATGAGAAAGATGTGCAATTGCAGCCGCATATTGTTTATCTGGCATTATCCAGCGATGTGAAAGTAGGAGTGACGCGCAAAACCCAGGTGCCTACTCGCTGGATAGATCAGGGAGCAAATAGTGCTTTGGAAATTGTAGAAGCACCTAATCGTTATTTGGCCGGTATAGCGGAAGTAGCTCTAAAACAATTTGTAGCCGATAAAACCAACTGGCGCCAAATGCTTAAAAACGAAGTGGCGCAAGAAGATTTATTTGAGTTTAGAGCAAAGCTTTCACAACACATTCCTGAAGAAGTAAGGCCTTATTTTCTTTCAGAAAAGTCAGACAAGTGGGATTTAGATTTTCCTGTGCAGAAGTATCCAGCCAAAATAAAGAGCCTGAATCTTACCAAAACACCAGAATTTAGCGAGAAACTGGCAGGTATCAAAGGGCAGTATCTCATTTTTGAAGATGATACGGTTTTTAATGTTAGAGGCAATGAAGGGACAGTGGTGGAAATTTTTATATCATGAATTTGAATAAAGTTCCATTTTCAGAATCACATATCGAAGACACCTATTACCTTTGAGTTTTTATTTGAAACAATGAATAAGCGATACTCTATTATTTATATCCTATTTATAATCGCTGGTTGTTCAGGTCAACCTGATAAAGAATCTAGAAGTGCTCATTTGGATAAAACGGTTAAAGAAAAAAAGAAACCCGATTCATCCTTTTATCATGTCGAACTTGATCTTAATGAACCTGAGATACAAGTGAATTATCAGGAAATGGACTCGACTGTTAGAGATCAAATTTCTAGACTCGATAGTGGATATAAATCAACGCCATACTATGCTGATATTGATGGGTTGAAGTTTTTTGTTGTATCAACAGGGAAGTGGGACTATAATGTGGAAGAGTTTTCTGGGGAATTAAAATATGGGATGGTCAATGACAGTCTTCATTTGATTTTACCACTAGAGTACGACAAAATTTATAACCCTAATTTAACTGTTAAAGAGAGCTTTGAACTAAAGAAAGACAGTAGAGTTGGGCTGTTCAACTATGTATCAGGTGAAATAATCACCCCTCAATTCGATTTTATATTACCTCAAAGTAGTAAAATATCTGAAGTCGCTTATGGATATAAAAATAACTCTTGGTATGAATTAAAAGATGGAAAAATTGAAAGAGCCACTTTCGATCCAACAACAGTACTTCAACAATTAAAATTTGATGTTGTGAGGTTAGGTTCAAATATGATGTATGATAGTTATTATATATCCCATAAAAACGATCCAACTTTAGGTAGAGGAGTAGTTATCACTCCATCATATATAGAATACTTAGGGTTATCACAAAGAGAATTTTACCCAGATGTTATTATTACAAATCAAGAGAATGTTGATTTTGGTTTAGAATCTGCTGGAACTCGAACAAATAGCTCGAAATCAATATCAGATAGAATCATGACATTTTTCATTTCGTTTTATGAGTCAGGAATAGATGCAAGAGATTATTCTATCTCAACTACTCAATTGGTAGTTTATCAAAAAGATAATAACACTTTAACATCTGAAAAAGTAGTTAGCCATTCTGGTTACAATGAATTATGTGCTGAAGCGAATTATCGATTTGTCAACGACTCTATACTTGAAATTATTAGAGGTAAATCTATTTATGATTACCCAAAGAGTGAATCTATTTATGACCATCAAACAAGTT
This sequence comes from Fulvivirga sp., assembly GCF_040220315.1. Classification (GTDB taxonomy): domain Bacteria; phylum Bacteroidota; class Bacteroidia; order Cytophagales; family Cyclobacteriaceae; genus Fulvivirga. The sequence continues at coordinate 12,022 of NZ_JAVJUY010000054.1, read as the reverse complement.
ATTCTTATAAAAAGCTGTTACATGATGGTAGCATTATTGAACTCAAATCCGATCGTGAGTTTGATTTCACGAAGTTTGTTTTTATAGATAAGTCCTATTTTGAAGGATGCTTTATTGACGCAATTGACTATGAAAAAGAAACTGGTTATAACATACTAGTTGCTGATCATCTATCTATACATGATCTAGATGTTATGCGAAACGAAATTTTTGCTGAATATGGTTACAAATTCAAATCTGCAGAATGGGCTACTTATTTTTCTTCAATGCCTTGGTATAAACCTTTATATGATGATGTTACTGATAAACTTACTGAAATTGACAAGGCCAATATTAAAGTCATACTAGATACTAGGGAGCTTATGATCGGAAGAGAAGAAGAATTCACTAATAAGAGGAAGTCAGTTTTCTATGCGGCAGGTTAGAAATTTCTATTTTCTAATTGCCTTTTTAATATCCCTGCTAATCGTAATCAAATCAATTGACTACATAGTTCCTCAATTTGATTCGGGTTACTTGAGTGATAAGTCAGGAATATTTCACTTCTATAAGTACTTTCTTTATGCCCACATAATTGGTGCGCCAATTGCTTTCATTGCTGGTTTGATTCAGTTTTCCGTTAAATTCTCGAAATGGCATAAAATTCTAGGTTTTATATATGTAACCTCAGTGTTGATTTTGGCCGCACCAGGAGGTTTGGTTATGTCTTTTTATGCAATTGGAGGAATTCCAAGTATTATAAACTTTATCATATTAAGTAGCCTCTGGTTTTATTTCACGCTTAGGGCTTATATTGATATTAGTAAGGGCAATTCTAGGTCGCATAAACTATTTATGACAAGAAGTTTCATATTAGCTAACTCTGCTATTCTGATAAGAGTGTTGTCATTCATTAACAATTACTCACATTTGACAGATATAACTACAGGATATATTTTTATTGGATGGCTAAGTTGGTTGCCTGCACTTCTTACTTTTGAATTTTGGCTTTTGAACAAAGCAAATGATAAGAGTTAACTATTTAGTCCGCTCTATCTCCTTCAAATTTTCCATTTTCTTATTTCTTAAGAAGCCATTAATATCTTCGAAGTGCTCTTTTACGCGCTTGTTTCCAAATTCATAGACTTTATTAGCAAGGCCATCAAGGAAATCGCGATCGTGAGAAACGAGTATTAATGTGCCATCAAATGCTTTTAACGCATCTTTAAGGATGTCTTTGGTCTTAATATCCAGGTGATTGGTAGGCTCATCCAGTATCAAAAGATTAACTGGTTGTAACAAGAGTTTAATCATGGCAAGTCTAGTGCGCTCACCACCTGAAAGCACTTTTACCTTTTTGTCAATCGTCTCACCACTAAACATAAAAGCACCCAGAATATCTTTAATTTTGGTTCTAATATCACCCTCAGCAATCTGATCAATGGTTTGAAAGACCGTTAGGCTTTCGTCTAATAAAGAAGCCTGATTTTGAGCGAAGTAGCCTATCAAACAATTATGTCCTTTCTGCAATGTCCCATCGTAGTTTATCTCGCCCATTATGGCTTTTACTAGCGTAGATTTTCCTTCACCATTTTTTCCAACAAATGCCACTTTCTCGCCTCTAGAAATCGTTAGCGTTACGTCCTTAAAAACGAGATGGTCGCCATAACTTTTGGCTAAATCGATGGTGGTTACCGGATAACTCCCAGATTTTGGGGCAGGAGGGAACTTCAAATTTAACGCTGAGGTATCCACTTCATCCACTTCTACAATTTCCATTTTTTCTAACATCTTAACCCGCGACTGAACCTGGAGCGTTTTAGAATAGGTGCCTTTAAACCGATCAATAAACTGCTTTATATCTGCTATTTCCTTTGCCTGATCGTCAAACTGCTTTTGTTGTTGCTCCCTTCTTTCTTTTCTTAACTCCAGGTAATGGGTATAATTTGTTTTGTAGTCGTAGATGCGGCCACGTGTAATCTCAATCGTTCTATTGGTGAGATTATCCACAAACATTTTATCATGACTGATTACAATTACGGCTTTCGCGCTTGTTTTTAAAAAGTCTTCCAACCATTGAACAGACTCTATATCCAAATGATTGGTTGGCTCATCCAGTAGGATAAGGTCGGGTTTTTGCAAAAGTATTTTAGCCAGCTCAATCCGCATCCTCCAACCACCACTAAACTCGCTGGTTGATCTTTTGAAGTCTGAACGAAGAAAGCCAAGGCCTAACAATGTCTTTTCAATATCTGCATCGAAATTGGAATCGGCAATACTGTAGTACTTTTCACTTAGCTCAGATACCTCCTCAATGATTTTGCTATACGCATCAGACTCATAATCCGTTCTGGTTTCTAGCTGCACGTTAAGCTCCTCCATTCGCTTTTGCATATTAGTAATAGCTGCAAATGCTTTCGCAGTTTCTTCAAAAACGCTACAATTGTCTTCCGTTAATAGATGCTGAGGTAAATAGGCAATAACTGCATCTTTAGGTGCAGCAACCTTTCCATAAGTGGGTTTGTTTTCTCCTGCGATTATTTTTAAAAGGGTGGATTTACCGGCTCCATTTTTACCCATCAATGCAATACGATCATTGCTATTAATGTTGAAAGTAATATCGCTAAACAAGGCAGCACCACTAAATTCTACGCCTACAGCATCAACTGAAATCATAACTATTGAAATTTGGCCGCAAATATAGTATTAGCATTCTTAATTTGATGTAAGAAGTTTATTTACAATATGAAAAATAGAGATTATTAGCATTAATTAAAGGGCTATCAGTACTACTCCCAACTTGATCAAATAATTAATACTCATATATTATTTTTATAATTACATATAACAGCTACTTATATAGAAATCTACCATGAAGAACTGGCTACATACCAAAAGCTTAATTTCCAAAAGAAGATTTTCGCTCATTAACCTTCTGTTCAGAAAAGAAAAGAAGTTCCTTTTTTTTATTGGTGCTTGTTTTTTACTAGCTGGAATCGTTTATCCTTTCCCTCAAATTGCCATGTGGTTAGGATTTATCTTTGCTGCGTATTCAACTGTCGCTAACGACAGTATTCAGACCATAGGTACATTCATTTCTTCCAATTCCGATAGGAAATGGTGGCTCTTGTGGCTTTATATTGGTATTATATTTCTAATTACTGTTAGTGTAAGTTGGATACTCTTTAACGGGGATGTTTCATTTCAACGATTGGCTTCTAAGGGATTTGTAGAATCACCAACATCTTTTCATTTTCTTCAAATAGCAGCGCCCATCTTTTTAATTATTCTTACGAGGTTTAAGATGCCGGTATCAACAACGTTTCTTTTGTTGAGCTCTTTTAGTATAAGTAGTGGTGCTATTCAGAGTATATTAATGAAAAGCTTAATTGGCTATTTTATTGCTTTTGTGGGGGCTATGTTGGTTTGGCTACTGTTGGAGCACAGAATGAAAAAGTACTTTGTGAATAAGGCGAGCAATTACTGGTTTGTGTTACAATGGCTGACAAGCGGGTGTTTATGGGCCTTATGGATAATACAAGATGCCGCAAATATTGCTGTATTTTTGCCAAGGAGCCTAGATTTATTTGAATTCTTAATTTTTAGTCTCGTTATTTTTCTTGGTCTAGGGCTTATTTTCTATTTAAAAGGCGATAAAATTCAGTCGATTGTTGAAGAAAAATCAAATGTAAAAGATGTAAGGCCTGCAACGGTGATCGACCTTGTATATACCTTAATTTTAGTATTTTTTACATGGTTTAATACTGTTCCTATGAGCACCACCTGGGTATTCATAGGTTTGTTAAGTGGACGGGAATTAGCAATCAAGCTTACAGAAAGAAAAAAACTCACTAAAACCTTTGCACTAATTGCCAATGATGCCTCCAAAGCTGTGGCAGGTTTAATAATATCAATAGCAATCGCTATAGCCTCTAACCCTAAGCTCAGAGTTGAAATTTTGCAATCTTTAGGCTGGTGATTATCGCTTTCGTAAAACCTTCTTAAAGCAATAAATCATAATACCAGTGACGATTAATTGAACGCAAAGCATAAAAATCAACGGTTCGATCTTCATTTTACTTTATTTCTTCGTTTGTGAGCTATGTAGACTAATACTGTAATACCTACAAATAATATCAACAAAACTATTCGGGCCATATTCGTATAAAATATTTCGTTTTTTATTGATTCAATGACTAAAGGATCAACAGCATTTTTTAATAAATGATACTTTTCAGCATTACTTATTTGAAGAAGTAGTGATTGCCCGTCAAGTGGCCAGGTTCCATGAGCGCTTAAATTATTAAAAGCATCAATCCAGTTATTATTAACAGGTGTAATCAGGGCTCCAATAAATACACCCATAAGAAGCACAGGAGTGATATACTTAATAATGAACTTGAAAATGATCGGCACTTTAATATCTGCACCTGTTGTTATTTCTTTCCAACCTTTGGTAAGTCCGAATATCCATGCAAATAGGATAGTTTCAGCCAAGGCAAAAATGACTAATGATACGGTGCCTGCCCAATAATCATACTGCTCAAAATAGCCATACTTATAAAATAGGACACAGGGTAGGCCTAATGCCAAAACCAAAAACCCGAAAGAAATAGCGCCCTTTATTTTATTCCAACCAAATTCATCGGTCATAAACCCCATCCATGGAGTGCCCATAGCCAGAGAAGAAGTAATTCCTGCAAAAAATAATAACCCAAACCAAAAAACACCTGCTATGGAAGCAAGGACATCCCCCCATTGATTAAACAGGAATGGCATAGTTTGAAACGCTATGCCAAAACTCATATTTTCTTTAATCCAGTCAAGGCCAAAATATCCTGCTGCAATAGGTATTACAATTAAACTACCCAAAACAATTTCCACAAATTCATTGGTAAACCCCGCTGTAGTTGCATTAAGTGCAATATCATCTTTGCTCTTTACATAAGCAGCATAGCAATGAATGGTACCCATACCCACCGATAAAGTGAAGAATATTTGCCCGGCAGCGGCTAGCCAAATACCAGGCCTGAGTAGTGAATCATATTGAGGTGTCCATAAATAGTTAAGTCCATCCCAGGCATTGGCTAATGGAAATTGTTCTGAAACGGCAGTGGTGCCAATAGTAAGACCTTTAAAGGCAAGAAAAATACCGAATAAAATAAGTAAAGGCATTCCTATTTTGGCCACTTTTTCTATACCTGCTAAGCCTTTACTGAGTATATAGGTATTTAGAACCACACATATGATAAAGAAGAAAACTGCTTCATTTGGAATGCCAAAAAAGGATGTTGATAAGTTTATATAATCATCGAAAAATAATGCGATAGAAGATTGAGAAAGGGAAGAAAATGTACCTTTTAAGCTATGCAAAGCATAAGATAGCGTCCAAGATTCTATATAGCAGTAATATGCAGCAACAGCGATATTGGTAAAAATTCCAAAAACGCCAATGTATTTCCATATAGGTTTAGCACTCATTGAATTGAGTATAAATGGTGTAGAATGATGTCCGCGCTTACCACCAAACCTTCCCATCGACCATTCAATCCAGAGCAAGGGAATGCCCATTAATACAAAGCAAACTAAATAAGGGATAATGAATGTGCCTCCACCATTGTTTATGGCCTGTACCGGGAACCTGAGAAAATTTCCAAGACCCACTGAATTGCCTGCCATCGCCAGGATCAGACCTAATCTAGAACCCCAGGCTTCTTTTGATGAGTTCATACGCTAACTAAGACGTGAGAATTACAAAAAGTAACACAAAATAAATATTTACAAGCTTAGTTACTTTTAAATCAACTGCCGTCTCAATAGTTGAAAAATACTTATATGCTTACCTACTTGTGGATATTCTTTTCGATCCTAATCGTACTACTTCTCATAATTGATTTATTTGTTATCCACCGAAAGGATAAAGAAATATCACTCAAACACTCATTAATTGAAACCGGTATATGGATTCTTATATCATTGGCATTTAACGTAGTAATTTATTTTACCCTTGGAAGTAAGAGCGCAAGCGAATTTTTAACCGCATACCTTATTGAAAAATCATTAAGTGTTGACAACCTGTTCGTATTTCAAATCATATTTACTTACTACATGGTTCCTGCCAAATTACAACACAGAGTACTGTTTTGGGGTATCGTGGGCTCGATAGTTATGCGTGCTGTTTTCATCTATTTTGGCGTGAAGCTGATAGAAAATTTTGACTTTCTATTATACATTATGGGTCTTTTCCTGGTTTTTGCAGGCATAAAATTGTTGTTAGGCAAAGAGTCTAAAATTAATCCCAGAAATAATTTAATAGGCCGTCTCATTGGCAATATTATACCCGTAATGAAAAATTATCAAGGGAATCAATTTTTCGTTTCCAGAAACTGGAAAGTGTATGCCACTCCACTATTTATAGTACTTGTTGCTATTGAAACTACAGATATCATTTTTGCTTTGGATTCAGTGCCTGCAATTCTTGGCATTACAGTAGACCCCTTTATCGTTTATACATCAAATATCTTTGCTATTCTGGGTTTAAGAGCGCTTTATTTTTCATTGTCAGGTATCATGTCGCTTTTTCATTTGCTTAAATATGGCCTTGGAATCATTCTGGTATTTATTGGTGTCAAAATATTCTGTGAAGACTTTTATCATATTGATACTTTGTATTCACTTGCAGTGGTATTGATGGTACTTTTTGGTTCGATCGTGGGATCTTTAATGATAAAACCAAGACTGGCCAATAACACAGAGATACCTATACAATAACCTTATTACTTAACAATAAACGAATGAAAACAGCAGAAATAATCTTTGGAATATTTTTTACAGCGGCCATTTTTGGACCTTTGTTTTACTTATACCATTGGTCTAATAGAAGAAAGACTAAAATGATGAATGCACTTCAATTATTGGCCAAGCAGCACGGCTTACAATTATCAGAAACGGAAGTTTGGAATGACAAGGGATTAGGGTATGATCTAGCGAAAAAGGTATTGATTTATATTGACATCCAAAACCAGTCAGTTACTGAAAAAACTGTGAATATTCAGGATGTTCAGGAAATAAAAATTATTACCAACAGAGATATTGTTACCATTCAACTACTAAAACATACCCGCGAAGCGATTAATTTGGAGATATTTAACACCTTGTTTGATGAACCTCTTAATGGCGGATATCATTTATTACTTGCCAAAAAGTGGGTGGACTTGCTAAATAAAGACATTAAGACCCTTCCTAAGAGGGCAGCTTAGTTTAAAAATAGATAACTATTTGGGGTTCTTTTGGTAATGCCCTGTAAATAGAAGTCAGTGCAACATTATCGATTTTAATCGTTAACTCAGGTTGATATTCATAGATTTCAAAATGAACTATACCAACCACAATACGATAAGCAGTAGCAGTTATTGAAGTCAGCCGATCGATTAATTGATTCCAACTTTGAATGAACCAACCTTCTGTATTGCTGCCTTCTAATGTTAGAAGCATACCATTTTCTGTAGCGTAATTGATGATTGCATTTTCAAAGATGGTTGAATCAGGAAGAGTGACCATTTTAGCCGCTTCTTCAGCATTTTTTGGAGCAATTTTCACCTTTATAGGTTCTTTTATAATGGTTGCAGCTACTTCTTTTGAATGTAATGGCCGTTGAAACTGATTAAAAACAGTAGATGTGCTAATCGAAGTTAAAAAGTTATCTATATCATATTCATCAATATGGGTACTGTAAAATTTCACTCCATTAATGGCAATGGAAACCGAACTATCTGGCAGCGAAATAATGAGATAAATTGAATCTTGAGTGCTACCAATGTCTAATGCCCTCAAATAGGCCAAATGTCTGACTAATGAATCCTGTGGATGTTCATAATCATAATTTTCTGTATTAACCCCCTGCCATTGCTTATTGACTTTATATGGCGCTGTAATGAGTTGAACTAATACAAGGGCAAATACAATTGCTAAAAAGACTAATGCCAGCTTTTTTAATGAGCCGGGCTTCATTTTAAATGGAGATAATTCGGGTAGTATCAAAATAGATATACTTTAGAACCAATATTTAATTTTTTATAGATGAGCGCAAGGTTTTCATCATTTAATCTGATGCATCCGTGGGTTACAGGTAAGCCTATAAATCTCTGATATATAGTGCCATGTATAAGATAACCGTCACCAAGACTCAAGGCATAATCCCCTAATACACCGTATTCAAATCGGGAAGAGTGATTGATGCCTGGCACGGGTAAGCCTTCTTCAATAAATGCCCAGTCGGGTTTTTTCCAAACAGGGTTTTTCTTCTTGTGCAAAATTTTAAATTCGCCTTTAGGGGTTTTGAAAATCCATTGTTGTAAATCGCCATTTTTGAGTAATACATAACTGCCCGTTGAGCATTTACCTTGTGATACTACTACACCACCTTCTATTAAATAAAACTCGTTGGCGGTACTGTTAACCACAATATAAATGGATTTTGGTGTCAATTTGACCAACCGTTTTTCAATGGCTTTTAGCTCTGAGCTTGTGGCTAGAGAAAGTGAATCAGCTATAGTATTATCTGGAGTGGTTTTATTGAACGAAACCATTGAAATACCGATTTTACTCGCCATATAAAATGAAAATGGGAGCAAGATTAAAGTGAGTATATAGCGTTTGGAAATAGAAATATTCATCGCAGTTCCAATAAATCTTCCAGAGGCCGGGTGGAACCGACAATGATAACTGGTGTATTCAACGGTATCATGGCATATACAGAATCCATATTCTTATTTGATAAGGCAATACAGCCGTCAGTCCAATCAATTCCTTTACCACCATGACCATGTATTTCAATTTCGCCACCTATCGGTACATTTTTTGGAATTATACCTTCCTTAACATTTTTTGAATGCCTTTTTTTATCATCTTCATTTGGGTAATTCAGCAAAAGTGCTTTGTAATATTTTGTTTCTGCATTTGCCTTCTTCTTAATGATCCGATATGCCCCTTCGGGGGTAGTTTTATCCCCGGCATGTTGTTTATCTCCAATCCAATTGTAGCCTAATTCAATAGGAAGAGTTGCCAGGCACTTGCTACGATAATATAATTTGCATTCTCTGTTCAGCTTATCGATAATCACAACATACGAATTATTATCAGTTGCATTTTTTAATGCATTACGCTGCAAAGACTCCCACACTTCATAATCTTTAAAGTAGTGCTTCATTGTAATCCTCGAGCTGTTAATTAATTCAGTAATAAAATGCTCGTAATCCACTAGTTTGTCAGTTTCTATGACGGATTGATTTCTTAAAGCCAGTTGTGTTTCATCAAGCATAATATTGGCCTCTGAAACTGTTTTACGCTCAGCCTCCTTTAAAGGAAAATTAGCATAAGCCTGTTTAAAGAATTCATGTAAATCCCTTACTTTTTCGTACTTATTTTTAGTTGTAAGCCAATATTGCTTATCCTTTTCAATTGCTATTTTTTCAGATAAATGGGTGTCCTCTATCACTTTAATAAGCAGCATTTCCACTTTTTCGTACCTTCTGAAAAAGAATATTTTCTGATTTTCACTGTCCAATAATAAAATGGCTGAATCGTAGCTTGTTTGTGCTTGGTTAAACTGGTCTTTTGCTAAGACATCAGCCTTAGCCCTTTTAGCAGTTAATAAACCGCTTCTTGCTTCTTCGAGCAACGAAAGTGGTGGCTGAGGCCAATCTACAGTAAGAATAATGAGCCCTGTTACCAAAATAAAAAGCGTACTTATAAAGAGATATTTGCGCATAGTATTTAAAAATCAAATGCCCCAATTGGTAGTAAAACCAAAGGGGCATTATTCAAAACAACACTACCAAACTATTTTTTAGCAGACTTATATTTGCTTGTAATGTCTTTAAGCTCATTGTTCAGCACAGTAGCCTTATCTTTAGCTACCGTTGCTTTATCTAATGAAGGCTGTAATTGACCTTGTTCAAGTAATGTGCTAGTTTCTGTTAAAGTAGATTCAAGTACAGTAAGCTCACCTTTCATGGCTAATAAGGCAGTTGAACCCTCTTTGCCTTTAGGTGCTTCAGTAATTAATTGCTGATTTTCTGCAATTAGAACTTTTACCTCATTGATGGTGGTTGTTACTTTTGCTTTAATTTCCTCTTTTTTCACTTCAACATTAGAAGCTACCGTTGTAGCAAAAGAAGAAACACCTTCTAAATTTTTAATCGCGTTTTGGTAATCTTTAAATAACTTACCACTCTCAGCATCTACTGAGGTCATCGCATTTTTCAATGAATCTTCAAGTAGTTGATAATTTTCAGCATCGTACAATTCTGCTCCGTTTGTTTTTGCATTTTCTACAGATGCGCTTGCCTTATCAATGGCTTCTTTTGGTAACTCCTGACAACTTGTAAGCACTAAAATACCTGGTATAATAGCACTTAGAATTAAAATATTTGTTTTCATTATGTGATTTCCTAACTTATCTGCCAGATTTACAGGCAATGTAAAGAACTCTTAATTGCCTTTTAGACGTGGAAGTAGCAACAAGTAACATGTCAATCGAATAAATAATTTTTCAGCCCGAAAACTGCGAGAAAAAATGAACGACCCAGGAGAGGAGAAGTTGGATGATAATTCACTGATTGGCCTGATAAAGAAGGGAGAAACAGGTTCCAGGTATTTTGAAATTATCTATAGCCGTTATCATACCAAGGTAAAAAATAAATGTTATTCGATTGTAAAAAACAGGCAGGAGTCCCTTGATCTGGCAGAAGAGATTATGGTTAAAATTTATGAAAAACTCGATTCGTATAAGGGTAATTCGAAATTTTCGACCTGGGTTTATTCCCTTACTTATAATCATTGTATCGATTATCTGAGACTTAAAAAGAACCTGCATTACCCTAAATGGAACAGCGATCAGGAAATGGCCGTATTACCAGATTATGTAGAAGAGTTTTCTGAAGTTATAGATTATGATAAACTGATGCTTGTTTTGGAGGAATTACATACTGAAGAGCAACTTCTGATACGTATGAAATATGTAGACGAAATGTCTTTAAAAACAATAGGTGAAGCCTTGAGAATAACTGAAAGTGCAGCAAAAATGAGGTTAAAAAGAGCTCGTACCCGATTGTTATATTTATATACCTTACGGTTTATAAGGGGGTAAAAATACTTTATCTGTTACCAAAAATCTTTTTATCGTCTTAATAATGAATCAGGCAAATATGAGTGAAGCACTTATCAAAGCGTTAATAAAACAAGGAATCAACCCGCCCGAAGCGTGTACCTTGTCATTTCAAAAGCAATTTAAAGGATCAACAGGTATTGAGTGGTTTGCACAGGGAGCGGACTATGAGGCTATATTTTATAAAGATGATTTAGAGTATATAGCTTTATTTAACAAAAATGGGCATCTTATGGAATACAGAAGAATTGTGCCCCAGGGGTTTTTGCCTCATGCTATTCGCCAATTAATTGCAGAAAAAGGTGAAATAATGAATAGAGTGCTTCTAAATAGAGGAAATGAGATCCTGTATGAGGTAATCTACCGAGACAAAGGCAATGAACGTTATATGATGCTACTTTCTGATTTAGGACATGTGATGGAGCACAAAAAATTATAATGACCATTGTGCAACCTGAAGTGAAGCAAAAGGTAATCGTTAATACCTATTACCGAAGTCTCACTAAAGCTATTACTTGGCGTGTAATAGGCACCTTGGATACCATTATCTTATCCTATATTATCCTTGGTGATACTTCACTGGCTATGAGCATAGGTTTTACAGAACTGGCCACTAAAACTTTATTATTCTTTCTTCACGAACGCGTTTGGAACAAATTCAGATGGAAAGGAGGGGCAGTAGCCAGCCATTTAAGAAGTATTACTAAAAGTATTTCCTGGCGCGTGGTGGGCACAGTAGATACTATTCTTATAGCCATAATTTATACACATAATCCAATTGCTGCATTTACGATTGGTGGGATTGAAACTTCAACTAAAATTGTATTGTACTACCTACATGAGCGCGTATGGCACAAGATTAAATGGGGAATTCAT
>NZ_JAVJUY010000053.1:0-22899 GCF_040220315.1 Fulvivirga sp. | reverse complement strand
GTTAGCACATCGAAAAAGCGGTTCATTAACTCTGGCGGATAGTAGTTTAACAAAGCTTCGGCTTTTATGCGTGGAACCCGAAAGGCGAACTCAAAGGCCGCTTTTGTAAATACTCGTCTTTGCAGGTATTCCACTAAGGTAATCTGCATTACTTGCAACCCTCCTGTAGCCAATACTCCGGCAATTACCAACCCAATTAACACATATACAGAACTAAAAACAACGCCCCCTGAAATAAGGGAAACTGTAGCTTGTATACCCAATGGCAATGTTAAACTAATAAGACCCACCAACACCGCGTACACATAAATGTAAAAAATATCCCTTTTCTCCTCAGAAAGCAGGCGGATAAGACGCTGAACAGGGCTTAATTTTTTTGTTTTCTCTCCATCCTCTGGGTCGTCACTCACCAGACTTTGGTACGAGAATACTCCCATAAACTGCACTTTTTCATCTTCCATATACAGTTTTCTACTGTAGTCCACATCGTATTCAAACGTATGTGATGCGTCTTTGCCCAACCGTAATACCTGCAGCTCACGATTTTGCTTGTATATAATGATTGGCACCAAATCTTTCCCGCTATCTTCAAAAGCTACTATTGGTATTTCAACTTCCTGAATAAAAGTGGCGAATTCATCAAATGGTAGTTGGTTATCCAGGTAAATGATACGCTGTTTATTGGCTGCCTCTATAAGATCTCGTTTGAATTCAGCCAGTTCTAAACGGGTGTAACCCCTTGGGCTAGAATCTATCTCACTCAATGCCAATCCATCAAAATCCTGCTTAAGCAGGCTGGCAGAATCGCGAATGATTTGTATGATCTGATTACTGTTCATGGATTAAGCTTTAATCGTTTTTAGAACCATGTCTGTTAAGAAGAGTTTACTCTGTTCGTGTACGTTTTCATCACATTTCAAATCAGTTAATGCAGGCAGGTGCTCTGCATAAAACAGTTGATGATGTGCCGCTTGCAGTACTGTACTAATTAATGAATTAGGATGCTGATAATTGGGATTGTATTCTTTAATATATGACGCTATTCGAGTGCATAATGATTTATAACCTCTGAATAAACCCTCTTTATTATCATTATCTACTTGTTTGGTAAGATACGTTTTGTCTGATTCAACTTTTACGATTCTATAAAGAGCTTCTTCATCAATCTGTGGAAAAGAGTAATCCCTCTTTTTATCTTCAGAGACAATACGTAAGGCAATTTCTAATTTTTGAATAGGGTCATCAATATTCTGAGTACCATAATCAATTTTATAATCTAACCAGTTCCAATACCAAGCTATGAGATAAACCAATAGTTTATGCTTATTTTCAAAGTAACGATATATTGATGCTTCTGTTGATTCTATTTTAACAGCAAGTTTTTTAAAGGTAAACTTTTCAAAACCAAGTTCATCAATCATGGCAATACCTTCCTGTAGTATTTTTCTTCCTAAATCGGTTTCTTGCGGATCTCGAAGAAAAAGCTTGTCATTCATTAATAATTGCAATATTGCCATAGTACTCTCATTAGTAACACATAAACTCTATTTAATAATAGTATTACTATTATTTACAATAGCTTTAAACGCCCCTAAAACTAAAATGTTTCGATATCTCGATAATAATTACATAAAAAAAGAGTAGCTCCTTTATCAGTTGCTACTCTTAAAACGAAATTTGTATTTCCGTTATCAAGCAAAATTAAGTAAGGATTTAAATAACCCTGCGGTTTCTTCCTTTCTTTTTGTGATTAGATAATATTTATCATTTTGGTACTCATTTAATATATCAGTTGCGTTTGCTAAAATACCCGGCTTACTACTTGACACCCGGCTAGTTGTAAGTAATATCATTTGAGCTTTGGTGTTATTAATTACTTTTCTCATAGTTTCGCCTAACTCTGCACCTCTCGCAAGCATATATTCATCTACCATAAGATTCGGTAAATGTTTGTTGCTATTTATAAATCCATTGATTTTATATTTGGCATAAGTTTGAAGTTTAAGATTCAACGCATTTCTTTCTTTTACTACTTCTTCTACCTCAAAGGGTGATTCACAAACTTGATTTATGTAGTGAGAGGCATCTTTGTAGAAATGCATAGCTGCCACCTTGTCTATATTTAGCTGTTCGTTGAGCCCATTTATCCATTCCAGACTACTACCGGTCTGATCAGACAAATCGATTGGCGAAAACAATTCTGTAATATGTAATTGCTTAACAGGAACCACCAACAAATGGCATGGTGCGTTTTTCAGCATTTTTTTTATTGGCGATTCATTAGTGCATACAATCACATCTGAATTTTCTTCTTTAGCCGTATGGAATAGTTCCGCAATGAATTCCCGATTTTGGTTGTGACAATACACTTGGTTTCTTTAGGCAGTTGAAGTCCCACTTTATCCTGTATCTTTTCAGATACACTTTTTAACTCTACTTGCTGTAGATCAGGAAACTCAGATTCCAATTCAGAAGGCAACTCCACTTGCCTAGCAATATGTAAAAAGTGTATTTTTTCTGGTTTAAGCTGGTTAGCTAACATGATAATGTTATTCATTGCCTCTGTGCTTAAAACAGCTGCATTCAGTTCAACCAACCAATTTTTCATGTTTTTCATATTATCCAATGTTTATTTTTCTATTTAAAACCCCACCTCTTACGTCTCTAATTCCTTGTACTATAATAAATGCCGATGGATCCGTTTTTTCTAACAATCGATTGATCTTTAAAAGCTCTAACCGACTTACCACCGTACAGAGAATATCATTTTCATCCATTATTAGCCCATTTTTTCCATACCCCCCACTACCCTTAAAAACTGTAACACCCATACCCATTTCATTAACCATATTTTCTTTAATGATTGCGCTGTTCTTTGATATTACCCAAACACCCAAGTATTCTTCAATTCCCTGAATGATATAGTCCATCGTTTTCATGGCAAAAAAATATGTAATCATTGAATAGAGAGCAGACTCTACACTTAGTAATAAGGCCGCAACAAGAAATATGATGATATTGATAATCATAATCATGTCGCCAAGTGATTGCCCAAATTTTCTACTCAGATGCAGTGCAAGAACTTCTGTGCCATCTATCACACAGCCACCCCTGATGCTCAAACCGATTCCTGCACCTAGAAAGAAACCACCAAAAATAGCTACCAAAAGCTTGTCTGAAGTGAGTACGGGAAAGCTAATCACTAGTAGAAATATAGCCATCAGGCATACGCCAAAAATGGTTTTAATCACAAACTTCCTAGACATGTGCCAAAAACCAACCAAAATAAATGGGATATTAATAAGCACAATGGTTAGCGATAGGTCAATCTTGGTTGTTTCAGCGATTAAAAGAGATATTCCAGTTGCCCCACCATCAATAAAATTATTTGGCAAAAGAAAACCCTTGAGCCCAAATGCGGCAGAAAGGGTGCCCACCACTACCCAGGCGGAGTCTTTAAAAGCGGAATATATCCCAGGTTTGTTCATTATTGAATGCAGAATCTTGAATACTTCATTACCTCAAATCTGAAGTGTTGTCTACTTACCCATTTATTCAACCTTCTTCTATCCGCTTTTGAAAGATAGCCTAAGCACTTTCGATATTCTTTATTAAGGAGTTTAGGGCAAAAGCTCACTCTTCTAAGAATGAGCTTTGAATATGTTAAAAAACAGTTCATCACTCTCCTTGTCCTAATGAAAAACCACGCCTCCCATCAAACTCATAAAGGTTCTCTGTTTTTATCACATCAAATCCGGCATTATTAAGTTTTGATAAAAGATCAACCACTTGTTCATAGTTGATCGGTTGATATACCGGTGTTCCTTTAGGTTGACTGTCAATCGCAACAAACCTGCATCTCCAATGGTCAGTACAATAAGTTTCCTTAAGACCCTCCGGAAATACCTTCACACCACGATTGGTAATCATTTTCAGTTTTAATTTATAAGCCTGAATTTTAGCAAGTGCCTGGCCAATTTCTTCCGGATCATTACCTTGCCAATCGATAAACGCATCGACACCTACCAACTCTTTCTTTTCTTGCTTACGCTGGTAGATTGGAATTTTTATTTCTCCAGTGCCTTCACTTAATTGGCTTACAGGAAGCTTCTCAGGTTGTAAGCCTAATCTTGCGATTACTTCATCGGCAAAATCCTCTGTGGTAACTTTTTGTTTACTAATTCCTTCCTGGTAAATATCAGCTGTGTGATATCCATGCTCTAATGTCGTGAGCCAGGCATTTTTAATTTTATCAGCCACTTCTGCCTGCCCGATATGTGCAAGCATCATAACAGCGGCATTTAGTAAGCCAGAAGGGTTGGCACTATTTTTACCTGCAATATCGGGGGCTGATCCATGTATGGCTTCAAACATGGCCACGTTGGTTCCAATATTAGCGGAGCCAGCCATGCCTACAGATCCTGCTATTTCTGCAGCAATATCTGAAATAATATCTCCATATAAATTGGAGGTTACAATTACATCATAATTCTGCGGTTTGGCAGCTAACCTGGCTGATCCTATATCGATAATTTGTGTTTCTGACTGAATAGTAGGGTATTCAACAGCAATTTCATCAAACACCTGATGAAACAAGCCGTCAGTTAATTTCATGATATTATCCTTTACCATGCAGGTAACTTTCTTTCTGCCATATGCTTTAGCATACTCAAACGCATATCTTACTATTCGCTCGCAGCCCGGGCGAGTAATTAACTTGAGACATTGAACAACATCTTGTGTTTGCTGGTGCTCAATGCCGGCATACAGGTCTTCTTCATTCTCTCGTATAATAACCACGTCCATCCCAGGGAAATGAGTTTGTATATATGGGTGCAAAGCACTTACCGGTCTAACATTAGCATATAAAGCAAGTGATTTACGAAGCGTTACATTTAAACTTTTGTAGCCTTTGCCTTGTGGTGTGGTAATGGGTGCCTTTAAAATGATCTTGCTTTTATGTATAGCATCCCAAGATTCTTGCGTAATGCCTGCCGTATGACCTGCCAAATAAGCCTTTTCACCCAACTCAATAAATTCTGGCTCAACATTGGCACCAGCTGCCTGCATAATTTTAAGCGTAGCATCCATGATTTCAGGGCCAATGCCATCACCTTTAGCGATGGCCACTTTAACCGCACTACTTACTTTATTTTTGTTATTCTTCTGCTCTAAAATTTGATTATTCATAATGGTACTATTTAATTTTTCAGATAATGAAATGAGTTATGATCATATAATAAAAAGGTATTCCGAATATTACATTCACCGGAAAGGTTATGCCTAACGCCATAGGTAAATACAGACCCGGGTTAGCTGAAGGCACAGCATTTTTCATGGCTGCAGGCACAGCTATATATGAAGCACTTGCGCCTAACAATGCAAACAACAACATATTACCAGCCGAATGAGTAATTAATGAAGCCAGATATAGTGCCATTAAACCGTTGATGAACGGAACCACTGTAGAAAACACAACCACAAATACACCGTTCTTAAAAAGGCTCTTTATTTGAGCCCCTGCAGTAATGCCCATGTCAAGAAGAAATACAGCAAGAAAACCTTTAAAAATATCCGTTGTAAATGGTCTTATTCCTTCTGCTTGTTCTTCACTTGCCAGAAAACCGATGACCATGCTGCCCAAAATCAATAACACACTGGCATTATTTAATGAGTGTTTCACTATTTCAGGCATAGGGGCATTTGTATTATTACCTTTGGCAAACACGTTAATTAGGAGCACACCTACAATTATCGCTGGAGCTTCCATGAGCGCCATAACTGCAATCATATGGCCGTTATACGATACCTGTTCAAAGTCTAAAAATGAGATGGCAGTAACAAATGTTACGGCACTCACAGAGCCAAAAGCTGCTGCAATAGCCCCTGCATTTTCTACGCTTAGTTTCGCCTTAAGAATAAAGAAAGTATAAAGCGGAACAATCAATGCCAGGAATATCCCTAATATCATGCTCCAAACTATTTCACCATCCAGTGAGGAATGTGCCAACTCCTGACCACCTTTAAACCCAATGGAGAGTAAAAGATAAATAGAGATAAACTTGGAAGAATTTTCAGGAATTTTCAGATCACTCTTTACTTGCGAAGCAAAAATGCCAAGCAGGAAAAATAAGAGCGCAGGGTTTGTTAAATTATCTATCAATTAAGAAAGTTTAAAAATGTTTACACATGGTTTTTCCTTAGATAAGTAACTGTTTTATATATCTTGTTCTATTTTGCAATTATGTTATTTGGCAAGCCCGCAGAAACAAAATATCCAGTCGATTTGCCTACCACCTCTGGTCTATTATTTAAATAAGAAGAGTTAATGTAGATAGACATAATGCATTTATTTTTTTTTATGCAAATGTGAAAAACATTTTTTATAAATTTTTATTTAATATATTTATCTAATACATTAACATACAGTTATGCATTACACATTACATCAACTCAAAGTATTTTCAAAAGTTTGTGAGTTAAAAAGCATTACAAAAGCTGCAGAAGCTTTGCACCTAACGCAACCAGCGGTATCAATCCAGCTGAAAAAACTACAGGAACAATTTGATATACCGCTAACAGAAGTGATTGGTCGCCAACTATTTATTACTGATTTTGGACAGCGTATTAATATTCTAAGCGAGCGATTATTAGAAGGTGCGGACCTTATTAATGATACTACTAATCAGTATAAAGGATTACTGACAGGCCGTATTAAAATATCATCTGTATCCACCGGAAAATATGTTATTCCCTATTTTCTCACAGAATTTGTGCATGAACACCCGAACGTAGATATTTCCATTGATGTAACAAACAAAAACCTGGTGGTTGAAAGCCTGGCCCGCAATGACACGGATTTTGCGCTTGTATCCGTTCTGCCAGAGATGGCCTTAGAAAGGATTGAATTAATGGATAATGTGTTAGAATTAATGTGTGGAAAAGCATATTTCGAGCAGGCTCAGAATTTAACCCTTAAAACGCTTGAAGAAATACCTTTGATATTGAGGGAACAAGGTTCTGCGACCAGAAAGGCTATGGAAAGCTTCCTTACCAAAAATAAAATAAGGCCAAAAAGAACCATGGAATTAACTTCTAACGAGGCTGTAAAGCAAGCTGTAATGGCAGGTCTTGGTGTTTCTATTATGCCATTAATTGGTTTGCGGCATTCTTTGCAGTTAGAGCTTATTAAAACCATTCCCCTGCCTGGTTTACCTATCATTACCAATTGGAATTTGGTTTGGGGCTCTGGCAAAAACCTAACACCTGCGGGTATGGCCCTTGTTGAGCATATTGAAACCCATAAACAGAAAATTATTAATGATTATTTTGAGTAACTAAAATCTTATTCTTAGTTAAGTTTAACTTTCTCGAATATTTTACAATTTGACAGCTCGACTAAAATCAACACAATATTCAGAAAGAATTACTTCCCTCGATTTTTTAAGAGGTATCGCCATCCTAGGGATTCTATTTATTAACATTGAAAACTTTGCTTACCCTAGCCCTTTTCTTCCCTGGAAAAATGGCTTTAATGGTTCGGCTGACTACGCTACCCGTTTTTGGATATATTTCTTAACCCAAGGTAAATTCTACACAATGTTTGCCCTCTTATTTGGAGTTGGATTTTACATCTTTCTTGAAAGGCTTGAGAGAAAAAAAATAGGTCTTAAGGCTATGGATATTTATGCCAGACGCTTGTTGTGGCTATTTGTTATAGGTGTGGTGCATGCTTATTTTATTTGGAATGGCGATGTACTTTACCACTATGCAATCTGTGGATTCTTATTATTCCCTTTCAGATCCATCAAAACCAGAAATTTAGCACTGATTGCTGCCTTATTTGGTGTACTCATGCTTATAAAATCACACGAGCAAACTAGTAAAAGACTACACAAAAAGTTGGCCTACTTACAGGCAACCAATTTACCGGAAGACGAACGAACGGATGATGATACTAGAACCATAAAAAGTTGGGAGAAACTAACTCAGAAGAAAAAGCCAGACACTACGGCCCTTGAAATGAGGCGACCCACCTATTTTAAAGGCTTAAAAGAAACTTTTGAGCAAGCCAGTGTTCACAAAGGTTTAGTCTATTATCAATCATTATTATTCCCATCGCTCTTAGTTATGATTTTAGGTATAATTTTATACCGAACTGGGATATTTTCTGACTACCAAGCCCTCAACTATTATTGGCCTATAAGTTTTGGTATTCTTTTTTTAGGCCTTGTGATCAACTATTTAAGATATTACCATTGGACTTTTGAGTATTTTGATCCTGTTACCAGTATTTGGAAAGGCTACCTATTTACTTTTCCAAAAGAACTGCTAGGTGTAGGATACATTCTTATATTTAACGGTCTTTACCAAAAATACTTCTCTAGGATTAAGTTAAAACTTATTACAAACATCGGGCGAATGGCCTTGAGCAACTATATATTTCAGAATATACTTGTTGGGTTCATATTTTATGGCTATGGTTTAGGCTGTTATAATCAATTTTCCAGAACAGAGTTGTTACCCATTGTTTTTGCCATATGGATCATACAAATCATTATTAGTTCCATTTGGCTAAAAAAATATAATCAAGGCCCTTTAGAATACCTTTGGCGAACGCTAACATATCGAAGTTTTAAAGCATAATTTACTACCCACTACCCTTCGCTTTATTATATAACTTGCTTGGAGGCACCAGGAATATCGCAAAATTAACATATGGTGATGATTGGGCTTTAACTGTGATTATGGCATCTCTTCTTCTTTCACCTTGTTCAGATAAAAAGATGTTTATTGGTACACGATAACCTGCCGTCAAGCCAATCCATAACCAATCATGGATTTCCCGTTCATAAGATACTGTTAAACGAATTGATGACCTTCTAAACTCCAGTTCATCAAAATTTTCCAATACACTATCACGTAGATAATAGCTTGCGCCCTGCAATTCCAATGTACTAATAAAATGATTTGATGCATTGGGTGAGTATCTCAGTTTAGCACTCTTTGGCAGCAGCAATTCATACCCCCAATGCAAAGCGAAATCGTTGTTTAACATAAATAATGGAAAAATGGCCGGTTGGCCGAAGTCGTATCCAAAGGAAATACCATAACCAATTTCTTTATGAAGGCCAATACGTTTGCCTTTTAATGTAGCCAGGGAAATCTTTAGCTGTGGTAAAAAATATCTAAACCTAGGCCGATCGCTATTAAGTGAACTGTTGAAATACATGAATAAGAATTTCTCCTCATTGAAATCATGCTTCAAATAACTGCTGAAGGTAACCCTCTTTAAAGACTTATCATCAAACCTGCTAAATAGTGGATAGGATGGGTCTGTTAGATTATTAAATTTAAATTGTTCGTGCCGATAACCAAACCCACCTATTATATTGGTGCGCTCTTTTAACACAACAGGAAATTTAATCTTACCCTCTCTTATCAGATTTTGAGACACGTTAGCCTCTGCATTGCCAATTACATCTGAATTAGAAGTTACCGTAAAATTGTTAATAAACTCAGTTTCGAATACAAGGAACTTGGGGCGTGGTTTATACCGATTAGCTGCCTCTATAATTTTACCTTCTTCTTCAATCACTAAAGATTCATCTTGCTGACTGACAGCGAAATAGGGTTTGCACATGAATGTGATAAGAAAAAAGAAAGTAGCGGTTCTTTGTTGCAACGATTATGTATTCAATAGAATGATAATTTAAGAAATTCCTATGAATTACAACGATATAGTTTACTCAGATACAAACCAATAATTTAGTACTGCTCTAACACCTCAATTCGTTTTTCTATAGGCGGATGTGTGGCAAAAAGGTTGGTGAAAAATGAGAAAAAGGATGATTTCTTTTTCTTAGGATGTTCGATAAACATTTGTGCTACATCATCTCTCCTTACAGCTTCAATAAGCGGATCTGCCGAAATCTTGCGTAACGCACTTGCCAGTGCTTCAGGATCTTTTGTAAGCTCAACCGCTCCGGCATCAGCCATAAACTCCCGTTTTCTTGAAATGGAAAACCGAATTAACAGCGAGATAAGATAACTCAGCAGAACCACCACCACAATGAGTGCAATACCTCCGCCACCTCCTTTGCCTTTTTTGCCACTAGAAGAAGAGCTTGAGCTTCGCCTTGTAGAACTGCGCAAAAAGGTACGCATTAATCCTTCGGCTATAAATGAAAATATGCCTACAAATATGATGGAGATTACTAATAACCTTACATCTTTATTCATTATATGAGTGAGCTCGTGTGCAATCACTGCCTGCAATTCCCTATCATCCAGCTTATCAATAATACCTCGGGAAAGTGTGATGGTATAATTATTTTTGGAGAGTCCGCTGGCAAAAGCATTGAGCGAATCGTCTTCAATAATATTGATTTTTGGGGTTTGCATACCGCGCGACATGGCAAGGTTTTCTACGAGATTATAAACCCGCATATTTTCTTTTCTCTCCAATGGTTTTGCGCCTGTTGCCTTGCGAATCATAGCACCTTGTGCAGCCCAGGCAATTAAAAACCAAATAGTAATGGCTCCAACTACGAATGGTGCTGCTGTAACAAAATAACCATTGGCCAAATCAAGAGCACCTGGCTCATCTTTATTAAGAATAAGAATTATTGCCCAGACCATCGCTAAAAGCAAAATCGGAAAGCCAAGTAAAAGTATTATTGAGTGGCGGTTGTTTCGCCATATTTGAGTTTGTACTCCTACGTATTGCATTACTCAAAACTTATCTTAGGAGCTGTTTCGTGGGTTTTTCTATCGTCAGCAGCAATTTCAAACATGGGTTCTTTTTTAAACCCAAACATTCCGGCAAATAGCACGGAAGGAAACACCTGAACCGCATTATTCAATTCTTTAGTTGCAGAATTGAAATACCGTCTTACAGCGGCCAACTTATTTTCCACATCAGAAATTTCTGCCTGAAGGTTACTAAAGTTAGTGCTTGCCTTTAAATCTGGGTACGCCTCAACGGCCACTTTTAGTCCGCCCAATGCATTAGTGAGCATATTTTCAGCACCTATTTTATCGTTTATTGAGTTGGCGCCCATCGCTGCAGCACGTGCTTCGGTAACTCGTGTGAGCACTTCACTTTCGTGCTTCATGTAACCACGCACAGTATCTACTAATTGCGGTATCAAATCATGGCGCTGCTTCAATTGCACATCAATGTCTGCAAAGGCATTTTCACGGTTATTTCTGAGCTTAACAAGGCGGTTGTAAATACTCACCACCCAAATAACCAATAGAAGTACTATTCCAATTCCAATAAACATTTCCATAGTAGTTTGATTTAAGGTGAGATAAATATAATGATTTATCGTTTCTATTTTAATGAATAAAATAAGAAGTGAACTAACTGTTCGTAATTCTATGTAAGGCTATTTCAATTCTGTAGCCGCTAGCAAATAATGGTATTTCCTGTTATCTTGATTTAACAATATCAATTAAACCTCAAATCATATGAAAACTAAAATCCTTTTTGTTGTCTATCTATTATTCAGCTTAATGTTTATTAATGCAGGTTTAAACAAGTTTTTCAACTACATACCCGTACCGGAAGACTTGCCTGAAGGTATGCAAAGAATGAACGCAGCTTTTGAAGAAATATACTGGCTCATGCCGCTTGTTGCCATAATAGAAATATTGGGCGGTATCCTTTTTGTTATTCCAAGAACAAGACCATTAGGAGCCATTATGCTCTTCCCTGTAATGGTGGGTATTATGCTAGTGCATTTAACTGTTGCCCCCCAAGGTTTGATTTTGGCATCTGTATTTTTTGCCATTAATCTTTGGGTTATTTATGATCATAGAGAAAAATTTCTTCCTATGATTAACAACTAAACCTCCTAAGTTTATGTGAATGGTGCAATTAAAACTTAGGCGAGTATCTACGTTCTAAAAATAACTTAAGGACAATTTATAAAGTAAAGTCATAAAGTAATGGAAGGAAATAAAGGATTTGCAAGTTTACTTTTTGAAACAATAATACCCAAAGTGGAGCTAATTAGTTTAGTACTAGTTTTAGTAAGTATACTTTTCAAAATGCTGCACTTGCAAGGCACTGCTGAGCTGTTAATGATCTCACTTTCTACGTATGCAGTGGTCTGCTTCGTAAGGGCTTATCAGCCCATCGAATCGGATGGTGCCATTGATAAACTAATTATAAAATTTGGTGGTATTAGCTCTGCCATTCTAGTGATAGGCGTGCTTTTTCTGATGTTGTCTTTACAAGGCTCTTCAGAAATGCTTTGGATTGGAGGTGTAACATTTGGTATTACCATGGCTCTTATCATCATTAAATCCTCCAATAGTGCGAATAGCTTGTATAAAAAGTTAGTGAGTCAATATATAAAAACTTTGGCAGTTGTAAGTGTGGTCTATTATTCAAGTTATCTTCTTTAATTGAACAAAGCATAATATATTAGTAGATACACACAACTATACTTTGGCATGATCAGACTTCTTGGCTTTAGTGGGCTTGTTAAGTCTAAATATTTTTCATCAAGCAGAATTACACTGTTAATTCTATTCCTTTGGTTTAACCCGCAAGTGAAGGCACAAACCAGTATGGATAGTCTGTTACAACGCTTAAGTCAGCCAGGCTTATCTCAAAAAGACCAAGTTTTGCTTAGTACTGCCATTGGGAAAGAATATGCCGAATCCCGACCAGAGTTAGGGCTGAAATATATAGAAGAAGCAGAGAATATTTTAAAAAAAAGCCCTAATGATACACTGTTATTAAGCCTATTAATAGCGAAATCGATAAATTACAGCTATTTGGCCAGGTATGACATCTCTACCAAAATCAGTATGGAGGCGCTCAAAATGTCGCAGAAATTGAATGACAAGACAGCCATGTTAGATGCTCACAACAACCTGGGTATTGATTTTATGTATACCGAGGACTACAGTAACGCACAGAAGTATTTGAATGAGTTTGTAAGACTATCTGAAATTGCCAGGGACTCTTTGCGATGGGGTCATGGCTTGAACAACCTGGGGTTGATATCCTATTATTTGGGCAATGCTGAAGAAGAACTCAACTATTATGTCAAAGCCAAAGAGATATTTGAAAGAATTAATGAGAAAGAAGGATTGGGAAACACCTTACTGAACATCGGAACGGTGTATACAGCTACCGGAAATCACCAAAAGGCGCAAGAATATTTTGCTGACGCTTTGATTATTTTTGAAGAAATCAAGTACATCTCTGCCTATTCAAATGTACTACAGAGTATGGCTGAGGACTATTTGAAACAAGGAAAATATAAAAAAGCTGAAACGTTAGCATCCGAAGCCCTCGCCTTAGTTCGTCAAAACGATTTAAAGCAAGATGTTGTCTACGCTTCCGATTTGCTTCAAAACATTTACCAAAAACAAGGGAAATATAAAGAGGCCTATGAACTTGTTGTGAGTTATCATGAAGTGAAGGATTCGATCTTCAATGAAAAGATAACTCAACAACTAGCAGAACTTCAGACCAAGTACGAAACAGAAAAAAAAGAGTCTGAGATTCAGCAATTGAAGCTTGAAAACAATCTTAAAGAAGTAAGTCTGGCTAATGCACGCAATCAAATAATAGGTCTTTTTATAATTGGTTTTATGCTTCTAGCATTAATCGCAGTTTATTTTACTCAACGGAATAAAAAACTACAGGCAGAAAAACTACAACAAGAGTTTCAATTGGATGCTTTGAGAAAGCGAATTATTGAAATACAATCAGGTGATGCTGTTTATGAAGATGTAGAAATAGATTCGATCAATGAAAAAATCAATTCTCCACTTACCGATAGAGAATTGGAGGCATTAAAACTCATAATGCAAGGAAAAGCGAATCGCGAAATAGCAGAAGCATTATTTGTATCGATAAATACAGTTAAATTCCATTTGAGTAACATCTATCAAAAATTGGGTGTAGCGAACAAAAGAGAAGCGTTAGAGTATGTGGTCAAATCTTCTTAGAGTTAGCATTTTTTCACTTCTAATAATAGTTTCACAGACCCTTCAAGGTCAGGGTGTTGGTGATATAGAAGCGCTAATCGAAAAATCGGAATATAAAAAGGCCATTGAGCAGGCTGATCTTCTTATCAAAGATACTAAAACCCATAGTAACAAAGCCAGGCTCCTTCAATTGCAAGCTGATGCTTACTACTATTTAAATGATATTAATAAGTCATTACAGTATTACCTTGAGGCAATTGCCATACATGAAAAACAAATTGAGCCTAATATCCTCCATTATATGGAAAGTGTTAGCCATGCCGGTTTTTGTTATCGCGAATTAGGCATCTACGATAAGGCCTTACTTCAATACATACAAGCGTTGAAGTTGGCTCAAACTTTAGGTGACTCTACAGAAATTGCCGGTCAGTATGCCAATCTGGGACTTATTTATGGTAAACTGGGTGATATCGATCAGGCAACTGAGTACCATACAAAAGCCTATAATATTGATCTGGCTCAAAAAGATACTGCCGGCCTTGGGTTTGATTTGAGAAACATTGCCGATCTAAAAATAACGTTGGGTGACTATACTGAAGCAATTGAAAGCATCAAAGAGTCAATCGCCCTTCTTGAATTAAGTAGTGGCAACCCAAATAGTTTAGCACTACGGCAAGGCGTACTAGGCAAAACGTATCTGGCTATTGATAATCTGGATAGTGCTAATCATTATCTGACCTTATCCTTAAACCAACATCTAAGCATGAATGACAGCATTCACGTTGCGCTAAGAAGAAATGATTTGGCTCAATATCACTTAAAAACTCGAGAATATGAGCGAGCTATTACGTTAGCAAGCCAAGCTCGCTCTTTTTTGTTAACTAAAAATGACATACCGCATATTGCTGCAACCAATTTAACGCTCATAAAATCATATTTAGGCTTAAAAAATACAGAAATGGCACTTCAGATGTGTCGAGAAAATATATCGTTATGTGCAAATCAGCAATTACTTGTGGAGTTAAAAGATACCTATAAACTACAATCCCAGGCATTTAAATTGAGCAATCAACCCTATGACGCATTAGCCGCATTAAATTCTTTTCAACAACTGCAGGATTCCATTATCAATATCAATAATAAAAAAGCTGTTTCACTTCTTGAGGTAAAGTATGAGGTGTACAAAAAAGAGCAGGAAAATGAGTTGTTGGCTTTAGAAAATATCTATAACAAAGAACAATTGGCTAGCCAACGTACGCAATACATTCTCACCTCAATCATATTTGTGATTGTTTTAGTTGCTTTAATCATTATCGTTTGGACAATTATTTCCAGACAAAAACTTAAACAAAAACTTCTCACGGCAGAGATTAATGACCTTAGAAATCAAATTAAAGTGGCACTAGAAGGTGATACTTCCGGTTTAAATATCGACAAGCTAAATAAAGAATTAGAAAATCCTTTAACGGAAAGAGAAGCTGAGATATTAAACCTGGCCCTTAGTGACATGAGCAATAGTGAAATAGCTGAAAAAACCTTTGTTTCGGTGAACACGGTTAAGTTCCACCTCAAAAAGATCTACGATAAGATAGGTGTAACCAGCCGCAAAGAAGCCTTACAATTCGCCATTAAATCTGGTAGATAATTTCTAACTACTATTCACTCTATACAGTAATCATATAATTATTTTAAGAATATATAAAAACTACCCGGGTGGGTAGGTGCAAAACTAGACCTAAGGTATAGGTAAAGGAGCCTATTATATAAGCTACTTCATGGCAGAATTTTAATTAAACCCTATAACCATGAAGAAGTTTACACACACTTTATTAATGCTATTGGTAACATACGGGCTGGCTCATAGTCAGGCCTTTGTTACCACATGGAAGACCGACAATGACGGAGCTTCCGATGATAACCAAATTACCATTCCTACACTAGGCGGGGGTGGTGGATACAATTACTCTGTTGATTGGGGTGATGGAACAAGTGATGAAGGAATAACCTCAAACTTACCACAAACACATACTTATTCTACGCCAGGAACTTATACGGTTTCCATAACAGGTGCTTTTCCTCGATTCATATTTCCTGTGAGTAGTGATAGCGATAATGAAAAATTACTAACCGTTGAACAATGGGGTGACATAGTATGGAATCAATTCAGCTTTCGCGGATGCATCAACTTGGTAGTTAATGCAACGGATACGCCTGACCTTTCGAATGCTATTTCTTTTGTTGATACGTTTGAAGGTTGTGTCAATTTTAATACAAACATTAACAACTGGAACACATCGAACATCACATTCATGCAAGATGTGTTTTTTGGTGCGACATCATTTAATCAACCTCTTAATAATTGGGATGTTAGTAGTGTCACAAATATGAAAGGAATGTTTTATCAAGCTGAATCCTTTAATCAGGATCTCAGTAATTGGAATGTGGGCAGCGTCACTAACATGAGTCAGATGTTCAGAGGAGCAACTAGCTTCAATGGTAATATTTCTAACTGGGATGTTAGTAGCGTTACCAACATGTCTGAAATGCTATATGGTACACTAGCTTTTAATCGAGCTCTTAATAATTGGGATGTAAGCAGTGTAACAGACATGAAAGGTATGTTTTTCGATGCTGAATCATTCAATCAAGATCTTAGTAATTGGAATGTTAGTAGTGTATTGGATATGGAGGATATGTTCGCGGATGCAGCTAGTTTCAATCAGGACATAAGCATGTGGGATGTAAGCAACGTTACCGACATGAAAGCTATGTTTTTTAGGGCTAATTCCTTTAATCAAAATTTGAACACTTGGAATGTAAGCAGTGTAACCAGAATGTTCAACATGTTTGCCCGCAATTCTGCATTTAATGGAGATATAAGCAAATGGGATGTTAGTAATGTAACCAACATGAATTCAATGTTTTTTGATTCCCCTTCATTCGACAGAAACCTGAGTAATTGGGATGTAAGCGAAGTCACTGATATGGGAAATATGTTCAATAACAGTGGACTTTCCACAACAAATTATGACAACTTAATTAAAGGCTGGTCAGCACTGACTCTTCAAAGTGGTGTTCCTTTCGGAGCTAGTGGAATAAATTATTGCAACTCCAGCGCTGAAAGGTCTATTTTGACTAGTGGCCCAAATAATTGGGTAATTACAGATGCAGGTCAGGTTTGCAACGATTTTGTAACGACCTGGCAAACTACTACCGCAAGTGAGCAGATTACAATCCCTACCACGGGTACCGGATACGACTAAACAGTAGATTGGGGTGATGGAACTATAGAAAATAACTTTACCGGTGACGCTTCTCATACGTATGCGAATGCTGGTATTTACACCGTATCCATCTCGGGCGATTTCCCTAGAATCTATTTTAATAATGGCGGTGACAAAGATAAAATACTAACTATCGAAGAATGGGGAAATATTGAATGGACAAGCATGAGATTAGCATTTTTTGGTTGTTCTAATCTGACATATAATGCCACTGATGCTCCTAACCTGACTAATGTTACTGACCTATATGCGATGTTCTTTGATGTTAGTTTGTTCAATGGAGAAATTGGTTCATGGGATGTCAGCAATATAAATAACATGCAGTCCTTATTTGGTAACACATCATTTAACCAGGATATCAGCAATTGGGATGTTTCTAATGTCACCAACCTTTCCCAGACATTCTTCAATACACCTTTCAATCAAGATATTGGAGGTTGGGATGTGGGTAACGTATTGACTATGCTAAATCTCTTTCTAAATGCTACTGATTTCAATCAAGATATCAGCTCATGGGATGTTTCTAAAGTTGAATTTTTCACGGCTACTTTCGCAAATGCTTCCTCATTTAATGCCAACATAAGTGGTTGGAATGTGGGTTCAGCGACAAATATGGACAATATGTTTGCCGGGGCCAATTCATTCAATCAGGATTTGAGCAACTGGGATATTGCCGATGTAACCAACATGAGCGGCATGTTAAATTCATCAGGAATATCTACTATTAATTACGATAAATTACTTGACGGTTGGGCTGCACAAACTGTACAAACTGGCATTACTCTGGGTGCAAATGGACTTGAATATTGTTTAGGTGCAACAGGTCGTGCTACACTGACTGATGGCGGGGGCGCCAATTGGACTATAACCGGTGATAGCGAAAATTGTGTAGTAAATATCCCTGATGCCAATTTTAAGGCAGCCCTTTTAGCAAATGGAACAATTAATACAGTAGATGATGGCGAAATTACTTATCAAGAAGCAGCTATAGTCAACAATCTTCAACTGGCAGGACTCGGTATTGCCGATTTAACCGGCATAGAAGCTTTTACAGCACTTAATGTATTAGCTGCTAACACTAATAATCTTACTTCTATTGACTTGTCAAACAATGAGTCCCTTGATTACCTTTCTCTAAGTGGAAATGACTTAGGCGAAATAGATTTAAGTAACAACCCAACGCTTATTGAGGTCATTTTAAGCAATAATCAATTAACAGAAATTGATCTTAGTAACAATTCACAAGTAACAACTCTTTGGGTCGATCAAAATGATATATCAAGTATTGAGTTGTCCACTAACCTATTACTAGAAGATTTAAGAGTTGATAGAAATCCCAATCTTTCAGGGCTTAACATATCTGTTAATGATCAATTGACTGTCTTGCATGCATACAGTTGTAATATTTCAAATCTGAATGTATCCAACAACACATTGCTCGAAGGCCTTTTTATCTACGGCAATCCAATTACAGCAATCAATTTATCAGGCCTTACCAACCTGGACGATCTAAGGGTTGACGGGCTAAGTATTTCAACGCTCGACCTATCTGAAAGTCCGAATCTTCGATTTTTGAGAGCTTCTGGTATGGGATTAACGTCTTTAACCTTAGAAGGCTCAAGTTTAGTTCAATTGTTTGTTCAGAATAATAATCTTACGGGTGCTCTTGATTTAAGTATGTTTCCGAACTTGACTACGGTAAGAATTGAGCAGAACGATTTTAATGAATTGGACTTAAGAAATGGCAACAATGGGACGATTACAAACTTTAATGCCACAGATAATCCAAACTTAACATGTATTTCTGTAGATGATGTTGTTTTTGCGGAAGCTAATTTCACCAATATTGATGCTCAGACAGAGTTTAGCACGAATTGTAACGTTGTATATATTCCTGATGCCAACTTCAAAGCCGCACTACTGGCTAATGCTTCTATAAATACCATTGATGACGGAGAAATTACTTTTGAAGAAGCAGAAGCTTACACAGGGTCTATTAATGCTTCAAATCAATCCATCCAAGATTTGACTGGAATTGAGGCATTCTCAAATCTAACTGGCCTTCTGGCAGGTAATAATTCTGTTGTGAGTGTTGATCTAAGTTCAAATCCAGATTTAGTGACATTAGTTCTGAGTGACAATGATTTAACATCTTTGGACTTAGCTAATAACTCCTCTATAGCAACCTTATATGTTCAGCGCAATAGTAGTTTATCAGGGTTGAGTGTAACCAATCTTGTTGATTTAAATGATTTAGATGCCTCAAACACACTTGTTGATGCAATAGATTTAAGTGCTAACTCTACGCTTACCTTCATTTCTTTAAATTCAACTTCAATCACCACATTAGACCTATCATCAAACAATGATTTGTCTAGTGTTTCATTATCGTCCACTTCTTTGGAGTCGCTTGATTTGAGAAATGGTGCGAACGCAAGTATTGGAACTCTCAACTTAACAGGTAATCCAAATTTGACTTGCATATCAGTGGATGATGTGGCTTATGCTGAAGCCAATTTTACTAATGTAGATGAGGTGGCGAATTTCAGCACGAATTGTAGCAACACAGCTAACGACATCACAGCATTTAGCTTTACAGAACAAGCTATTGATGCCATCATTGACACAGAGAATCATACGGTGGTTATAGATGTAGTATCCGGTACGGATTTTACCAACCTCACTCCTACATTTACTGTCTCCGATGGTGCCACAGCAGATCCTGCCTCAGGTGTAGCTCAGGATTTTAGCAGTGCATTTGTTTACACACTTACAGCCGAAAATCCTACGGCCGTTCAAGAGTGGACAGTTACTGTACGAGAAGAGAATGTTGCACCGACAGATATTACCCTCAACAATTCTTCAATTGATGAAAATAATGCTCTTGATGATGTCATAGGCTCATTTAGCTCAGCAGATGTCAATGACACTGACATGCATTCTTATTCATTAGTATCTGGCGATGGTGATACTGATAATGCCTCCTTTGATATCTCAGGAAGTAACCTGATTGCGAAAGAAGTTTTTGATTTCGAAATAGTATCTAGTTACTCTATTCGTGTTCAGTCCAACGATGGTAGAGGTGGCACTTTTGAAAAGGAATTTACTATTTCCATCAATGATGTGGATGATCAAGAAGCACAAGAAATTACATTCAATGCTATAGAAAATCAGTTTTTTGAGGCTGGCTCGCTCACATTATCGGCCACAGCCAGCTCGGGTTTAGCTGTTGCTTTTGATTTAGTTTCAGGTCCTGGAACACTAGCTGGAAATGTGGTTACATTTACTGATTTGGGAACCATAGTTGTAAGCGCTTCACAAGCTGGTAACGGTGCATTCTTCCCTGCAGATCCTGTGGAACAGTCTTTTGAAGTAATAACAGTAACTGGTCTGGAAGGTGAAAGTTCAGCTTTATTAGTATTCCCTAATCCTGCCGCTGATGTGCTTACTGTTCAAACACAAGAAGAGAATATCACGCTTCAATTATTGAACATTCGTGGTTCCGAAGTGATGAGCATCCGGCCTAATGTGAGTACTGACATTTCTCAGTTAGACAAAGGTATTTACTTCTTGCTCATCTCAAATTCTAAAGGTGTTACAACACATAAAATTATTAAACAATAATACCCACCCCTCTCCCAAGAGGGGAATAAGTCTCCTCTTGGGAGGACCTGCCCGACAGGACTGGTCAGGCGGGGATTTAGAGGTGGGTCCACTTAAAATATAAAATCATGAAAAAATTAAAATTTATACTTTTCATAGTTGGTCTTGGATCACTTATCTACCTAAGTAGCTGCAAAGACGATTCCGACTCTACACCAAGTGAAACAGACCAGCAATTAATTACGCTACAGAACAACGGCACAAACTGGGTACTTAGTAGTGCTGGTGTATCCAAAGATGGGTTTGATGTAACCAGCCAGTTTACCGGATTTAAATTGAATATAGGTAATAAAACCTATACCACAGAAAATGGCTTAAGTCCGGTTTGGGAGCCTTCTGGCAACTGGGATTTTATCGATAATAACCCCAGTCTAATTCTCAGAGATGGCGATACTCAAATTACGGTAAGTGTTACTTCAAGTGCCTTAACTTTAACCTTCACTGCTGATGCAGTGCCAACAGGAGGCCGAGTAGAATCGGTTTCCGGAGAATACCAATTTCACTTAGCAAGTGAATAGTGTGTGTATGTCAGATACCCTGCCTCTTTGGAGGTGGGGTGCTGATATAACAATTGTCGTTTTTCGTTAGATTGATGCTTTCGGAATTTTACTCATAGCTCTTTCAGAAATTGCCGTTATACTCAATGATGGATTGACACCGGGGTTAGCAGAGATCATTGACCCATCGCATACATACATATTAGTGTAGCCAAATACTCTATTTTCACTATCAATCACACCAGACTCGGCATCTTGCCCCATTACTGCCCCACCTAAAATATGAGCCGTTGATGGAATACCCGTAAGAGTTTCAGTTAACATTACCACTGATTTTGAATTGGTGATTTTCGCATGTTTTTTGGCAATATCGTGTGCTTCTGGAATAAATGCTGAAGGTGCTTTTCCATTAGATAGGCTAGTACTCATGCCAAAAATATTCTTTTTAAACCTTAGTGTACTATCTAAGTGCTGCATAAACAATAGCACTGTAGAACGTTTAGCAAAGTCATTAACAAAAATTGTTTTCATCCAACGAATAGGATCACTCAACGGAGTAAACAATAGCTTAAATATTCTTAACAAAAAATTGTTTTCGCTAACCATTGGCATCATTAAGATTCGCCAAAATCCCGAGCCAGCACCGTATTTTACTGGCTCTAAATGGCTATTTTCATCTATGTCGATGATAGAACCAATAGCAATTCCTTTTGAATAGTCTTTCTCTTTATCTAGTGTCACATTCAAAATCAAAGCTTCGTTGTTTGATCTCACCTCATCGCCCACCTTATTGCTTAATCTGGGAAGTGAGCTTTTCTTCAGTTTCAGTAACAATGGCACAGTGCCCAAAACGCCACCAGAAAACACAATCCCCTTTCCGTTAACTTTTTTTGTAGAAGTAAAGACTTTGGTAGAACTTTTAAAAAATACTTGATAGCCGGAACTTCCATCCTCACTATCAATTGGTTGAATATCTTTTACTTCATGTTCTGCCAAAATATCAGCACCTAACTGCTGAGCCAGGTGAAGGTAATTTTTATCTAGCGTGTTTTTGGCATTGTACCTGCAACCGGTCATACAAGCACCACAGCCAACGCAACCTGTTCTGGTTGGTCCCTTTCCATCAAAATAGGGATCCGCCACTTCCCTACCCCTTTCACCAAAATAAACGGCTACTTTTGTGGGTCTATTTGTCTTATTAATGGAATTGGCAAGAAGCTCCATGTCTTTCTCGGCTGTTTCCATCATGGGATTTTCGGCCGCTCCCAACATTTTCCAGGCTTCCTCATAAAAAGGATCCAGCTCATTTTCCCAATCAGCTAAACCAGCCCAGGACCCATGATTAAAAAACTGGCTTTTTGGTTTAGGTAATGTGTTGGCGTAAACCAAAGATCCTCCCCCAACCCCTACTCCCGATAAAACAGAAATATGTCTGAAAAATGTCAATTTTAAGATTCCAAACAGTCGCAAAGAAGGTAACCAAAGCCAGCGTTTTAAAT
>NZ_JAVJUY010000052.1:0-28369 GCF_040220315.1 Fulvivirga sp. | reverse complement strand
CAGTTAAAGGTAAGTGAATTGCTCGCTGGGCGGTTTTTAAATGCCTACGGACAGCCAATTGATGATGGACCAGAGTTAGTAGGTGAGGAGCGGTTAATAAAAGGGAGTGCGGTTAACCCTGTTCGGAGAGCTAAACCCTCTACACTATTAGCTACAGGAATAGCGGGCATTGACTTAAATAATACGCTGGTAACGGGCCAGAAAATTCCCTTTTTTGCAGATCCTGATCAACCATACAATCAAATATTGGCGGAAGTCGCCATGCGTGCGAAAGCAGATAAAATTATCCTTGGCGGAATGGGTTTATCCAATGACGATTACCTGTTCTTCAAAAGCACATTTTCTGATGCGGGAGTTCTTGATAAGATCGTATCGTTTATAAACACTTCTGAAGATCCCCCTTTAGAACGCTTGTTAATTCCTGATATGGCTTGCACAGCGGCTGAGTACTTTGCCAATGATAAAAAGCAAAATGTGCTGGTTTTACTTACCGACATGACCCTTTTTTCTGACGCATTGGCTATAGTGGCTAATAAAATGGATCAAATTCCTTCTAAAGATTCTATGCCCGGCTCGCTTTATAGTGAATTGGCAAGTATTTATGAGAAATCTGTTCAGTTTGTTCATGGTGGTTCGATCACCATTATAGCTGTAACTACACTAAATGAAGGCGATATAACCCATGCTATTCCTGACAATACTGGCTATATCACAGAAGGGCAGTTGTTCTTAAAACATGATACCGACATCGGAAAAGTAATTATTGACCCCTTCCGAAGCCTGTCCAGATTAAAACAAAATGTAATTGGTAAGAAAACGCGCGAGGACCATCCGCAAGTGATGAATGCCTTAATTAGGCTATATGCCGATGCTGCTGAAGCCAAGACTAAACGTGAAAACGGATTTGATCTTAATGACTATGATGAAAGATGTTTGGCATTTTCTAAAGAGTATGCACTTCGCCTTTTAGCGGTGGATATTAATATTTCGATAGATGAAATGCTTGATACCGGTTGGGAATTATTGATGAAATACTTTGAACAATATGAAGTGGGAATTAAAGAGCAGCTGACGAAAAAATATTGGAAAAAACAAGAAGGTAAAATGGTTAAAGAAAAGTAAGCAAATAGATGCCGATTAAATTCCACTATAACAAAACCACCATCCAACAATTTGGTAAGCAGTTGGCTATTCGCCAAAGGGCATTACCTATTTTAAAGAATAAAGAAACCGCTCTTCGCCAGGAAGAAAAGAAATGTGGAAAAGAGCTACAACAACTTCTTGATCACAAAGAAGAACTTACTAAAGAACTGGAAGCATACCAAAGTTTTTGGAACCAGTTACCTGATGTTTTGTCATTGGATAGCGAAGCCACGCATTATAAAAAGGTAGTAGGGGTAAAGGTTCCTGAGGTGAAGAGTATATCTTTTTCTCTGGCTGAAATTGCCTGGTGGAATTATCCGGCATGGGTGCCTTCTGCAATTGATATATTAAAGCGCAGTATTACATTGGATATCAAGTTGAAGGTGAAGTCTAAGCAAATAGATTTACTGAAAACAGCAAGAAAAAAGACTACCCAAAAGGTAAACTTATACGAGAAGGTTCAAATACCTGAATATGAAGCTGCCATCATGAAAATAAAGCGATTTTTAGAGGATAAGGAAAATATATCTAAAGCAGCTCAGAAGATAGTTAAAAAACGACAGGAGCAAGATATCACTGTATGAAAGAGGTCTTTAAAAAAATAGAAATACTGGTGCATCATCGAGATAAATCGATGATTGTCAATGGTCTTCAAGATCTTGGGGTAGTGCATTTAGAACTTAACGATGACTATCGAAATGAACCTATCGAAGCGCTGGAGGCCAAAAAAAGTCTATTGAAAAAGGCCAGTGAAATACTAGACAAACATGAGGGTGTAAAAAATAAGCCAGGAGAGATAAGATCAGCTAATAAGCCCACAATTGATGAGATTGCCTCTCAAATTTTAGCACTCAACGAACAAAGTGAGCAGGATAAGCAGCAGCTTGAATCGCTCAAAAAGACTAAATGGAAATATGAACTGTTAGGTGAATTCGATGAGGATAAACTCTATAAAATTCAGCAATCGGGAGTACGTCTAGCCATTTACACCTCTGATCGAAAACAGTATAGTCAGTACAACTTTGGAAATCTTGTTTGTGAACCCATTTCAGAAACTAAAGACAAGGTTTATTTTGCTGTGCTATCTTCAACTGAATCAGTAGAGTTACCTTTTGAAGCCATACAATTACCGAAGAAAAGTTTAGCAGAAGCCAGCGCAGAAGAAAATGAAATAAAGGATCGGCAACAGCACGTCTCAAAAACCCTGGATAGTTATGTTCCCTATTTAAATAAAATAGCTGACGAAATAGAGTCACTAGAGAATCAGATAAAACTTCAAAAGGCAGACGGAAGCTTTTTAGCGTATGGCGATGGCGCTATATTGTACCTTTCTGGGTGGTATCCTCAAACTGAAAAGAACAAAATTGAAGAATTTATTACTCACAAAAATTTAGCCTTTAAGTTGTCTGAGCCAACGGTCCGTGATAACGTACCTGTGCTTCTCACTAATCTCAAATACCCCAAATTATTTGAAAGCATAACGGGCATTTTTCAACTTCCATCTTATTATGAAATGGACTTGACGCCATTTATTGCGGTTTTTTACCCAATTCTCTTTGCTTATTGTCTAGGTGATGCCGGGTATGGATTAATACTACTTTTAGCTTCAGTTATAGGCTGGTTTACATTTTTAAACCAATCTAAAAACATGGCAGTTTTGGGAGTTATTTTAGGATCATTCACCACCCTCATGGGACTAGTAAAATCAGGTAGCATTTTCGGGATGCCAATTATCACCGAAGAGCCCAACGCCTTTTTCGCCTATTTGTCTCAATTCGTTCTTATTCCTGATGACCGCGGAGTAGTTTTTAATGCATTCAATGTAGCCCTTATGATAGGTGTTGTCCAAATTTTGGTAGGTATTATAATATCAATAGTTAATAAAATTAGGTATCAGAGTTGGCTGGCAAGCTTTTCTCAATTTGGTAAATTATTCATTGTAGTGAGTCTAATATGGATGTTTTTAGCCGATATGCAGCATGTTATAGCACTTCAGCCTTTGGGTCAGCTCAGGGTAATTTTACTCATAATGGGAGTAGCGCTGGTCATGTTCTTCCACGATCTGTCTGTATCCATTACTAAAAGACCATTTACAGGCATTCTACCCCTGTTTTTTATTGCTACAGGCATTTTGGGTGACGTGCTGTCGTATGTCAGGCTTTTTGCTTTGGGCGTTGCTTCTTCTGTATTAGGCTTAGTGGTCAATCAAATTGGCATGCAGATAATGGAAGGAGGCTGGTGGCATTTAATATTGGGTATACTATTTCTTCTTATCGGTCATAGCCTGAACCTGGCATTGGCCACTTTAGGAGCATTTGTTCACCCTTTAAGACTCACTTTTGTAGAGTTTTATAATAATGCTCAATTTGAAGGAGGAGGAAGAGCCTATAAGCCTTTTAAAAAATCAAACGTATCATCTTAAAAAAACATCAATGGAAACTTTACCCCTAACACTTGCTTTTATTGGAATCGGATTATTAGTTGGACTTTCTGGCTGTGGTAGTGCCATGGGCACCGCCATTGGAGCCATGTCCACAGTTGGCGCATTAAAAAAACGTCCAGAAGCCTTTGGTTCTTATATTGTTTTGAGCGCATTACCAGGAACTCAAGGGCTATATGGCTTTGCCGGATTCTTTATTCTGCAAGACCTGATCAGCCCAGAAATGACATTATTACAAGGAGCAGGGATACTGGGCGGTGGACTGGCATTGGGTTTAGCAGGACTCATCTCCGGAATGTATCAGGGTAAAGTCTGCGCAAATAGTATTGACAGTATTGGTTCTGGAAACGATGTTTTTGGACGTGCTTTGATTTTGGCAGTGTTTCCAGAACTCTATGCAATTATAGCATTTGCCTCACTTTTTTTAATTCGAGGTATTTTGTAATTGTAAAAAGTAAAACTTATGAAAGTTACCAATGAATACAAACCATTTAAAGTCGCCTTAGTAGCACTTGATCTCACTGAGTTGGACGATCGTCTGATCCAATATGCATCTTTGATGGCCAAAGTTTTGCCATTAGAACAAATCTATTTTGTTCACGTGGCCAAAGATTTAGCACTACCTGCCGACCTTTTAGAAGAATACCCAAATTTGTTAGGCCCTCAAGATGAAAGCATTGAGGCCGACATTCAGCAAAAAATAGATAAATATTTTAGTGCTCCAAATGTAGCGGTAAAGTGCATTATAAAGGAGGGAAACCCAATTGATAAAATACTCAAACTTTGTAAGATCAAAGATGTTGATCTCATTTTTATGGGCCGTAAAAGAAGCTTACATGGTTCTGGAATTGCCTCAAGCGGCATTGCACGAAAATGCCCTTGCTCTTTGTTATTAGTGACGGAAGATTCTAAGCTCCAATTAAACAAAGTGCTTGTTCCTGTGGATTTTTCAAACCATTCCAGCCTCGCCATGAGGCAGGCTATTGAAGCACGGTCAAATAATGGGTTTGAACTTTCGGCAATACATATTTACAGTGTGCCTAGTGGATATCATAAAACAGGTAAAAGTTTTGAAGAGTTTTCAGATGTAATGAAGACACATGCACAAAAAAACTTCAGACAATTTTTAGAATCAAATGATTTTCCCTCTGACATTCCATGCGAGTATGAATTGACAAAAGATGCGAAATATGCCCCATTGGCTTATGAGTATGCTGAAAAACATAACATTGATCTCATCATCATTGGCTCAAAAGGACGTACTGCGGTATCTTCTATTTTAATGGGTTCAGTTGCAGAAAAGCTTGTATATATTGATAGTCACATTCCTGTATTAATAGTAAAAAGTAAAGGTGAAAATATGAGCTTTTTGGATGCGCTCATGAAAATATAAAAATGGAATTAACCGATAGTTTGAAGAACATTGGTAGAGTAAATTCAGATATTCTTGCTGTCGAAAGTACCATGATTAAATCAATAAAGAAAATATGAAAAACGCTATAGGAATTATAGGAATGGGTTGGGTTGGCAGCAGCGTGGCCATATCCATACTTCAAAGGGGAATATGTGAAGAGCTACTAATTAACGACATTCAATCAAACATTGCTGAAGGTGAGGCCATGGACTTAAACCATGGGTCTTCCTTTTTTCCTTCTGCCAAAGTAAAATCTGTTTCAATAAAAGAAATGATACATTGCAGAGCCATTGTCATTACCGCAGGTAGAAATGGTAAACCCGGAGAAAGTCGGCTCGATTTACTCCGTGAAAATGCAAATATAGTAGATGAAATATCATCACAGCTGATCGGTTTTTCTGGTATTCTTATCATCGTGGCCAATCCCGTGGATGTGCTTACTCATTTTTATCAGAAGTCTACAGGATTGGAACCCTCTCGGGTAATTGGTACTGGTACCATGCTAGATACAGCGAGATTACGTGAGATGATTGGAAACGAGCTTAATGTAGATTCTAAAAGTATTCATGCCAATGTAATAGGTGAGCACGGGGATTCTGAGGTAGTACTGTGGTCCGGTGCGCAGATTGAAGGTATAGATCTAACCGATTGGGCGGGATGGAGTACTGATGTTCAGTCGATAATTTCACATCAGGTAAAAATAGCTGCACAGGAAATTATTAAACGAAAAGGTGCAACAAATCATGCTATCGGACTAGTGACAGCTACATTATTAAAATGGATTTTTAGAGGAGAGCGAAGGGTGGTGAACCTCTCCAGTTTGATTCAAGGGCCCTATGGGTTGTTTGATGTTACACTGTCACTGCCCAGTTTAATCTCTAGAGATGGGATAGAAAAAGTGCTAGAAGTGAAAATCAGCGATGATGAACGTGATAAATTATTGGCCTCCTCAGAGGTCATTAAAAAGGCCATTCTGTCTGTTTAACTTTTTAATAATGATTTAAATGAACATCTTCTTTCGCAAAAGTATTTTAGCTGCCAGTGGCCTCTTCTTATGCATTTTTTTGGTAGTGCATTTATCTGCGAATTGCATCTTGTTGCTTCCTGAAGACCTTTCAAGGAGCATGTATAACACCTATTCTACCACTCTCAGAGAAAGTCCGTTAATTAAGATAATTGCTTATGTATTATACCTTTCTATCGTTTTACATATAGTTTATGCAGCAATTATCACATACCATAATAGAAAGGCAAAACCTACTGCTTACTTAGTAAATAATAGCAGTGAGAATAGCTCGTGGTCCTCCCAAAATATGGGCTTTTTAGGAATATTAGTTTTGATATTTTTAGTAGTTCATCTAGGTAATTTTTGGGCCAGAATAAAATTGGGCATTGGAGAGAAAGTAGCAACTGATGATCTTGGAAATTTGGACGTTTATGATGTAACCGTCCAGCTATTTCAAAACCCATATTACGTTATTTTTTACTCCGTTTTAGCCATTCCGCTTGGGTTTCACCTTCACCATGGTTTTAAGAGTGCCTTCAAGTCATTGGGATTTTATCATCAGAGCGGGTTGAAAATTTTGGCTCAAGTTTCATTAATCTATGCGATTCTTATGTCTCTAGGGTTCGGAATCATCCCGATTATTGTCTTTCTAAAATAGATCAGCTATGAAATTAGATGCAAAAATACCAAAAGGTAAGCTAGAAGATAAATGGCGTAACTATCAGGCAACTAGTCAATTAGTAAATCCAGCAAACAAAAAGAAACTAAATATCATTGTTGTTGGCTCAGGGCTAGCTGGGGCAGGTGCAGCCGCCACTCTTGCTGAGTTAGGCTATGATGTAGATTGTTTTTGTTATCAAGACTCAGCCCGCAGGGCTCATTCTGTAGCTGCTCAAGGTGGAGTGAACGCTGCCAAAAATTATCAACATGATGGAGATAGCGTATGGCGCATGTTTTATGATACCTTAAAAGGAGGTGATTTTCGCTCCAGAGAAGCGAATGTGTATCGTTTGGCGGAACTATCTGCTCCTTTAATCGATCATTTTACCCAACAAGGGGTTCCATTTGCCAGGGAATATGGGGGTGTATTAGCCAATCGAAGCTTTGGCGGTGTTCAGGTAGAACGCACCTTTTATGCGAGAGGTCAAACAGGTCAACAATTGCTTTTAGCTGCGTATTCTCAGCTTTATAAGATGGTGCGCAGTGGTAAAGTAAAAATGCACACTCGCAGTGAAATGTTGGATTTGGTGGTGGTTAATGGTGCTGCCAAAGGTATTATTGTTAGGAACTTAGTAAGTGGTGAAATCAAACGGTTTGCTGGCGATGCAGTGGTTTTGGCTACAGGAGGGTACTCAAGGGTATTTAGACTCTCCAC
The DNA here is from genome assembly GCF_040220315.1 of Fulvivirga sp. Classification (GTDB taxonomy): domain Bacteria; phylum Bacteroidota; class Bacteroidia; order Cytophagales; family Cyclobacteriaceae; genus Fulvivirga. Next base: position 20,991 of record NZ_JAVJUY010000052.1, on the reverse strand, counting down.
ATTAGCGATTGGCTGTAATGGTAGTGCCATTTGGAAAGCACATAAGAAGGGAGCCTATTTTGCGGCTCCTAGTTTTACACAAATACACCCAACGGCATTACCGCAATCAAGTGAATCCCAGTCCAAGCTTACATTAATGTCAGAATCGTTGCGTAATGATGGACGAATTTGGGTGCCTAATAAAATAAATGACCAAAGACCTGCCAATGAAATACCAGAAGAAGAGCGGGATTATTACCTGGAAAGACGGTATCCAAGTTTCGGAAACCTGGCACCACGAGATATTGCGTCAAGAGCCGCTAAAGAGCGTATAGATGAAGGTTATGGAGTGGGAAGACTCAAAAATGCAGTGTATCTTGACTTTAAGCATGCTATCGAGCGGCTCGGACTAGATACGATAAAAGATCGGTATGGCAACTTGTTCGATATGTACAAAAAAATAACCGGTATTGATGCCTACAAAGAACCGATGCAAATATCTCCAGCAGCACATTTTTCCATGGGAGGTCTTTGGGTAGATTATGAATTAATGACCACTATTCCCGGGTTATATGCCATTGGGGAATGTAATTTCTCTGATCATGGGGCTAATAGGTTAGGAGCAAATTCCCTCTTACAGGCCAGTGTAGATGGATATTTTATTTTGCCTAATACGATCAGTAATTATCTAGCTTCTAATGTTAGTGAGGAGCATATAAAAACCGACCACCCTGAATTTGAAAAAGCTGAGGCACACGTTAAAACACAAATCAATACGATTCTTGCAGTTAATGGCCACAGGACGGTGGACGATTTTCATCGGGAATTGGGTAAGATAATGTGGAAAGAGTGTGCCATGAGTAGAAATAAAAATGGTTTAGAAAAAGCAATAAGAGAAATAGAGGATATAAAAGATAGTTTTTGGAAAGAAATAAAAGTAACTGGTAATCAAAACGAATTCAATACTGAATTAGAGAAGGCACTAAGGCTTGTGGATTTTATTGAAATAGCCCTATTAATGTGCAAAGATGCCCTAGCAAGGGAAGAATCTTGTGGCGCACATTTTAGAGAAGAATACCAAACTCAGGAAGGTGAAGCGGTACGTATTGATGAAAAATATGCCTACGTATCGGCTTGGGAATATGTAAGTGGTGACTTTAAGCTTCATAAAGAAGCGTTAAATTTTGAATATCAAAAACCTACTATTAGAAGTTACAAATAAAGATCATGCAAGTTATTTTTAAGATTTGGCGACAAAATAGCAACAGTGAAAAAGGTTCATTCAAAGAGTATCCTGTCACTGACCTTAATCAAGATATGTCGTTCTTAGAAGCCCTTGATTATTTAAATGAGGAGCTTGTGCTAAAAGGAGAATCAGTGATCGCTTTTGAGTATGATTGTAGAGAGGGTATTTGTGGGCAATGTGGGGTTTTTATAAATGGTCGTGCACATGGACCACACGATAATATAACTACCTGCCAGTTGCATATGCGTAGTTTTAAAGATGGAGATACCATTGTAGTAGAACCTTGGAGAGCTAAATCTTTTCCCATTATAAAGGATTTAGTGGTTGATCGTTCTTCGTTTGATCGAATTATTGAAAATGGAGCTTACATAAGCGCTAAAACTGGCACAGCACCTGAGTCTAACTCATTATTAATAGGAAAAGAGCTAGCAGATAAATCTATGGATGCTGCATCATGTATTGGTTGTGGGGCATGTGTAGCTACTTGCAAAAACGCTTCTGCTGCGCTTTTTACATCAGCCAAAATAAATCACCTCAACAACTTGCCTCAAGGAAAGCCGGAAGCACATACAAGGGTAATAAATATGATTAAACAGATGGAAGCAGAAGGTTTTGGTCATTGCACTTTTACCGGTGCTTGTCAAGTAGAATGCCCTGTAAATATATCCATTGCTAATATCGCTGAAATGAATGCCAGGATAGTTAAGGCCAAGTTACTTGGTTAACATAGTTTGAAATACGGAATTCACTGTTTTTATAATATAACTTCTGCCTATCGGTAGAAAGGTGTTCTCGCGATATAGCTTATACCGAACTTGATATGTGCCTACTTGGCGTAATAAGAGATAGTTTAAAGTCTTCGATCTTTGTGACACAGCGAATAAGTGTGCCAATGCTATTTTCTTCATTGAACCTTTTAACATAATTCTAACTCTGATTGATATTAATACCGACCTGTACCTGCCTCTACCATTTGCCGGGTTCTTTTCAATAAGCGTATATTTAGTACTTAGATAGGTAGCGTTAAGCGAAACTTAAATGACTCCAGAGAAAAAACCATCGGCCATACCGGGGATAATTTACATTGCTTGCGTGATAGCGGGCTTTATCTATCTGCCTATTCTGGTGGCTTTTTTAATAGCTTTTGGAGGTTTTGGAGCCCTTTTGTTTGTGGGAGAAATAATGAAGCAGGTAAAAATGATTCGCCAGCGTAACCAAACAAATAAATCAACGATTGCTGCTGCCCCTGAGGGGTTTGTTGAAATTATTGGAAGAATAAAAGCTCCCAAAGACGTACGCACCTTTCTCACGAACGAACCGGCTGATTACCGATCAATTACATTTAGTTATTCTCACCAAGCCGACAGAAACAGGGATCTTACAGCGGTTGAAGTCTACCTATCAGAAACAGAAGAGAAAAGACTTCAGATCTATGATGGCTCAGCCACTTGCCAGGTATTACTGCATGCTTCAGAGCTTGATTTACATGAAAAGGTGACGCATATTAAAACCGAAGAGCTTAAAATACTTTTAAAAGAAAGACCCCTGGACGGATTTCCTTTAGAGGAGCTTGATAAGCATAACAGCCTGACAATCACGGAAAAATGGGTAAGGAGAGGAGAAAAGCTCAGATGTTACGGATACCTACGAAAAATAAAATATGGCGAGCGTCCTGAAGACTTAGTAGAAATACACAGTAAAAAAATTAGAAGATTAGACTTCGAAAGAAGAAACCTAACTGATAAAGATTGGGCAGAAATGCAAAAAGAAGCTGGTGCTGATTATAAGTTAATGACATCCAATTATGCCGACCTGGAGCGAAGAGATATTAAAGAGCTGATTATTAGTTGGAAAGACGATAAACAACTAAACACCAAAGCGTATTTCCAGATTTTACTGATGATTTTCCTTTTTGTATTCTTAGTAGGTTTTTGTGTGCTTATCACCTGGAGTCAATACCCTGAGTTACTTTCAGGTTTATGGAAGCTTATAAGTTAGAGGCTTTGCCATAGCCGTAGGTCTTTTTATTACGTTTCTCCAAACTACTTTTTCTTGTCTTACTATGAGCACCCCGCCTGAATGAATTCATTCGGGCAGGTCTTTTGCTCATACGCTCAAAGCATGCCGCACAACCCCTCGCGAATCTCGCAAGCTCGATTTGGCATTTTGGCTGAAGAGAAGGGGGAGAGCAATAAGGCTAATGTGTGCGGTTATTGAATGATTCTTTATTGATTTGAGTTATGTTTGATATATGGCAAGTACAAGCGAAATTAGAAATAGACTCAAAGATAGACTGATGGCGATTAGCAATTCAGATTATCTAAAAACCCTCGAAAAAAGGATTGAGTCCTCAAATATCCAGGAAACGTCTATTGCCCTGACGGAAGAACAAAAGCTCATGTTAACCATGAGTGATGCGGATATTAAAACCGGTAGAGTCATTGATCAAGAGTGTCTTAATAAGCAAGAACTTGAATGGCTGCAATAGGCCATTACATCATTTTCTATAAATTCAACTCTGCAGAAATAATTATCACCGCTTTCTGGGACAACCGTCAAGATCCTTAAAAGCTACTTAAAGAACTGAGAAAGTCTAAACGCAATATTTTAGAACACGTAAATCTAATTTGCTTAATTCTGTAAGGATTATTTGTATTAGGTGCAATTCTAAAAACACATATTTATGGCTATATTGAAAGCATGAAGTCTGACCAAAATATAGCCTACTATAATCGTGTTGTTGATCTCTATAACGACCTTGGCTTACCCATTGAGCAGGATGCTGAGTTCACAATAGACAGTCTTCTTGATATTCATAGCGACATCCCTTTTCAGTCGCCCATCTTCAGAACCAACTATTATTCATTTATCTTCATTAAAAATGGTAAAGGGAATTATACCACTGATGAACATACATTTGAATACGAGCCTAATACCATTTATTTTACTAATCCCGGACACTTGAAAGCATTTGAGTTTTATGAGCTCCATGATGCTTATCTCATTACGCTCAGCGAGGAATTTCTCAAGACCAACGTCCACAAAGATGTCTTTCTGGAGTTTCCATTTTTACTTGCTGAAATGGTGCCTCCCCAATCTCTGGAAAAAGAAAAGTTTGAGGAGATAGAAGTGCTTTACAAGCATATTTTAAAAGAATATAAAGGCAATTCGAAATATAAATTCAAGCTGATAGGCAATCTCTTTGTGGTGCTTTTATTAAAAATAAAGGAGCAGTTTTGGTCTAATTACTATCCTTTAGAAGAAGGTAATAGAAGTTCACAGATAGTGAAGAAATTTAAGGAATCGTTAGAATCGCACTATAAAGATCTTGCAAAAGGCGAGGTTCAATCTGCTTTTCAACCTCAGGATTACGCAGCAATACAAAATTTGAGTGCAAATTATTTAAGTGAGGTGATTAAAAGTAAAACAGGTAAATCGATAACCGCCTGGATTATAGATAAGTCCGTTAGTCAGGCAAAAGCTTTACTCAAAAACCCGGATATTTCCATAAAAGAGATTGGCTATTCATTAGGGTATTCCGAAACAGCCCATTTTACCAACTTTTTCAAAAAGAACACCGGTACTTCGCCCAGCAAATACCGTAAATCATATCTAAAAGACTAACTACCGTAAATCACGCAACACTTCCCTAAAGTGAAACAACGCAAACAGGTTGTACACTTTCGATCTTAGCGAAAGTAATATTCTTAACTAAAACAAAAGAAAAATGGCTAAGATTGATTTAAAAGACAAAGTAGTTCTTATAGCAGGTGGCGCAAAAAACCTCGGAGGACTCATAAGCCGTGAAATGGCGAAAAAAGGGTCTAAGATAGTTGTCCATTATAACAGCGATTCAACTAAATCGGCTGCTGATGAAACAGTAAATGCTGTTAAGGAATTAGGTTCAGATGCATTCAGTATTCAATTGGACCTGACTAAGGCCGGAAATGTTAAAAAACTATTCAAAGAAGCAAAAGACAAGTTTGGCAGGGTGGACATCGCTGTAAACACTGTTGGTATGGTACTAAAAAAGCCATTTGCAGAAACTACAGAAGCAGAGTTTGACAAAATGGATGCCATTAACAATAAGTCAGCTTATTTCTTTATCCAAGAAGCAGGTAAGACTTTAGAAGAAAATGGTAAAATCATAAGTATCGTTACTTCACTATTAGGTGCATTCACAGGATATTATTCAACCTATGCAGGAAATAAAGCACCTGTAGAACATTACACGCGTGCAGCGGCTAAAGAATATGCTCAAAAAGGAATTTCAGTTACTGCAGTAGGCCCCGGTCCAATGGATACACCTTTCTTTTATGGCCAAGAAACTCCTGAAGCTGTAGAGTTTCATAAGTCGATGGGAATGGGCGGACAGCTCACTCAGATTGAGGATATTGTCCCGATCGTAGGTTTTTTGGCAACAGACGGTTGGTGGATTACTGGACAAACCATATTGGCAAACGGTGGATATACCACCAAATAATGAAGTATTAACATTAAGTAAGTACTTCTTAAAAAAAGAAGTACTTACCTCTCTGATTTATCTTAACTAAAATTATCATGATTTTAAAAATTATAAGTGCATTACTCATACTGTTTGCCGTTTTTATGGGCATTAAGCAAGGTTATGCCATGATCTCAGGAAAACAAGAAATGTTAGACATGTTTAGCAAATGGTCTTTTAGCAAAAATGCTGTTACGGCCCTTGGAGTCATGACATTCTTAAGTGCTTTCCTGATTGCTATTCCTAAAACCTTTTTATGGGGCAATTTTTTGATGGCGGCCACTATTCTATTCATCATTTGCCTGCATCTGATGGATAAAGACTTAAAAGGAGTTGCCATTGAAGTACCGTTCTTGTTATTGAACCTGGTTATCATTTACTTGGGACATCCATTGGCAAGCAAGTCTTTATGAAGCTTGCCCTGATCATATTAATAATTTCAACATTTGGAGCTTTTGCAAGTAAAGCTCAAAACGCTAACAAAAATCAATTAACTATGAATACAGAAAAAATATCCAATACTACAGTTAAAAGTGCTATCGAAGCCCTTCAGTCTAATAATAAAGACGCTTTCTACTCGCATTTTACAGAAGGAGCCGTATTTTCTGATGATGGAAACGAGCTTGACTTAAAGAAATTTTTCGACAATGCCTTTAATCATAAAGAGAAGTTCATTAGCATCGATAAGGTAGAAAATCAAGGTAAGGATATCACCGGGAAATTCTACGCAGGTCAGTGGGGTACATTTGAAGTATTTTTCAATTTTAAAATAAACCCGGAAGGTAAAATTGAACGACTGGATATCGGTCAAATTTCAAAGCGTTAGTGTCAGCTATTCGCACGATATTGGCTAAAAGGAAATATGAGATTCTACTCATTACACTCATACTTCATCTCTACATTGGCATTGTGCTTACTGATCTGGTTTTTTACGATCAGGTCATCTGGCCTTTGAATATGATACTAATAGGAGTGGCCAGCATAGGAGTTTTTACAGAGCAAGGTAAATGGAAGATCTGGATTAAGAATACCTTATTGATTCTGGTAATTCTTTTTCCTTTACTACTTCCATTTCTTTCTAACCAGCCTAATTTTCTAATATGGTTGAGTGCTACATATTGTGCCTTTTTTGCTTTCATTTTCTATGAGATAATAAAATTCCTAATCAGACCAGGCTATATCAATGTCGATATCATCTCGGCTTCAGCCTGTGGTTATTTTCTTTTAATTGAGATCTGTGTCTTTTTGATGCAGGCCCTTTATTATCTCGATCCTTCGTCCATTAGTGTGATTGACAGCACCGATCCGGCAACCATTTACATGGATTTGGTATATTTCAGTAGCATTACCATTACTACCATTGGTTTTGGTGATATTTCCCCAGTTAGTTATTCATCCAAACTGATTGTATCGCTTTTTGGGGTGGCGTCTCAATTCTATTCTGTGGTGCTTGTAGGTATCCTTATTAGTAAGTTTTCAAACAGATCAACTAGATAATTATGCATGTAGGTAAGAATTTTAAAATTCATCAAGTACTGTTTTGGCCGAGATATGCACAAATTTTTATAAATTATCAGCTACCGGTAGGTAGCTTCGTTTATATCTCCTATAACCTTATCAAGCCTTTTTACGGCACACTTTAAACTATCAATCAGCTCTCGAATGTGCGCGTTGGAAAAATCTTCATGATCTATAAGATTAATCAAACCAAGTATGGTTGCGACCGGGGCGCGTAGTTCATGGTTATTCTTAAAAGATATTTCATCCATTATTTTTACCTGATCTGCAATTCTTGAATTCAACTTAATAAGGTCCGTTACATCCATTACCGTGCTTAAGAAGGTGAGGGGAGTGCCGGCATCGTCTCTCTCAAGTGGGGCAATCCTAATTTGGAGATGGTTATATGTTCCATCCTTCTTTAAAACCCTTATGGTAAAATCCTGGAAATCTAATTTCTCGTGCTGATCAAAAAATGAGGCATAAGCTTCCAATTGAACGGCTCGATCATCGGGATGAACAATTTTTTCAAACAGATTCTTACTTAATTCCTGAAATTCTGACTTTTCATAGCCTAGATTACCGGCTGTCCAGCCATTATCACAGATCAGTTGTTTACTTTTTAAGCTGATTATTTCAATGCTGATAGGAGAAACTTTAATGAGCTTATCCATTATTTCTGCCTTTTTTTCTCCCATAGCTAAAATCTGTTGATGAATAACAACTATAAATTAGTAAATTTTTTTCATCTAATCTGTGGTTTGAACAGGTTGTTGCTGACCATCAACCCGTTGTGATATTAGTGTTCTCGTGTTATTGCCCTTACTAGCATAAGGTATTAATGGCGGATTAAGTAAGCTTTGGGATTAGCGCTGCACTAATAATTTATCTTTTAAAAGAAGGGAAGAAAGAGTTTTTTCATTCAAAGGGTGGGAGAGACACACTTATTTTAGGGTTGGATTGAGGGTTAGGTAAATGTGTGTGGCTTAAGTTTGGAATAATTAAATTATTTAAGAAAATAATTTTAAATTGCTCAAACATTTTTTTAACTGAATCGAATATAGAATGAAACCATTTCTAAGGTGGGCAGGTGGTAAAAATTGGCTGGTTAGACATATCGATCAAATAATTGGTAATCAGTTATTTAACAACTATCATGAACCATTTTTAGGTGGCGGTTCAATGTATTTTCATTTAAACATTGGAAATGAGTGTTTCTTATCAGATCTAAATGAGAGTTTAATAAATACATATATACAAATTAGAGATAACGTTGATTTGGTAATAAATCATTTAAGAGAATTTGAAAATACAGAGGAATTCTATTACCAAATAAGACATCAGATTTTTGAAGATGAAACACTTCAAGCCGCTCAATTTATTTATTTAAATCAAACATCATATAACGGCATTTATAGGGTAAACTTAAGAGGTATTTATAATGTACCTTATGGTCACAGGAATAAAGATTTTATACAAGAGGATCTCCTAAGACAATGTTCAGTTTATCTTGATGGAGCACATTTAAATGCTGGACAATTCAATCAGAATATAGAGTTGATTCAGCCTGGAGATTTAGTTTTTTTAGACCCGCCATATACCATAACACATAACAATAACGGATTTATTAAGTATAATGAAAGGCTATTTTCTGAGAATGATCAATATAGACTTTCCGAATTCATTGGTGACATTATTGAAATAGGGGCATTTTACATTTTAACAAATGCTGCACATAATGATATCGCTGAAATTTTCAATCATAACCAACCCGTTATTATGAATAGAGCAAGTCTAATTGGTGGTAGAAATGCGAACAGGGGTAATTACGAAGAATTCCTATTTACAAATATTGAGAATGAGTTTATTGAAGCAAATAGAAATTGATCAAATAAAAGGTAAGCTTACTGACGATGTTTCACAACTAGGTAAACTTTATAAAGCAAAGAAGAATGAATTCATCTTTTTAAGTGTAGAGCATTCACTTGTTGAAGACTATTTGAAACAGGGTTGGGAGGTTGAAGTAGAACTTAAAACAAAAACAAGACTCAAAAAGCCCAAATCTCATCATAAGCAATTTGAAGATGATGTCTGGTGTCAATTCTATGAACTGGGATATCGATTTCTTAATTATGATGATCAATTTACATTACCATATGGCAAAGACCCTGAGGATAAAAAGCAAATTGATGTAATAGCAATTGATAAAGAAACGGTAATAATTATTGAATGTAAGTCAAGTGAAAAACCAAGAGCAAGTTCTTCAGTTAAAACAGAATTTGAAGGTCTGGAAAAAAGGCTTGATGGTTTCAAAAAATCAATAGATCAAATATTTGGGAAGGGCTTAAAGATTAAATACATCTATGCAACTAGGAATCTAAGAATAGATCCTGAAAGTATTGAAATTCAAAGGCTGATCAAAACAAAGTCCTTTTATTACAATGACAATACATATGAGTATTTAAATAGTTTGATCAAAAATTATAAAGGAGCATCAAGGTATCAATTTTTAGGATTGATGTTCAAAGATCAATTAATTAACACTGATAAAATCGAAATTCCTGCTGTTGAAGGTATGATGGGAAATAAGAGTTATTATATGTTTTCTTTAGAGCCTCATTTATTACTTAAGTTGGGATTTGTCTTACATCGTACAAGAGCCAATGAGGCTGAAATGCCTACCTATCAGCGATTACTTGTACCAAGTAGATTAAAAGGTATAAGAAAGTTCATTAACGATGGGGGTTATTTTCCAAATTCAATTATTGTCAATTTCTCTCAAAAGAAACATAAAGTTTATTTTGAACCATCTTCAAGATCGGGTGACTCAAAATCAAGATTTGGAATGTTAAAAATTCCGAATGCTTATGCAATTGCGTATATAATAGATGGTCAACATAGAGTATATGGTTATTCCGATACTGATTTCACCAAAAACAATACAATACCTGTAGTTGCCTTTACTGAACTAGATTCGATTGAACAGCTAGAAATTTTCATGAGCATAAATGAAAATCAAAAAGCAGTTAGTCCAAGTTTAAGAGGGACATTAGAAAGAGATTTATACTGGGAATCAGATAGAACTGATACTAGAATAAAGGCCTTAAGATCTTCAATAATAATTGAACTCTCTGAGGCAACTAATGGGCCTCTCTATAATAAAATTGAGGTTGGTGAAGACCCAGCAATACTAAAGTTTACGCCATTTTCAAACGGATTACTTAATTCAGGTCTATTGCCAAAGGCCAAAGGAAATAAATATGATGAAAATAGCGTATTAGGAGCAGTTTATGATACAAATAATCATAATCATAAACAAGAGATGAATAGGTCAAGAAAGAGCCTTGTTCAATTTATCAACATGTGCTATGGATTAGTGGAAGAAGAGTATCCTGAGATCTTTGAAAGTGAAAAATCATTAATTCTATCTAATAGAGGGTCGTATGCATTTGTAAGTTTAATTGGAAGCTTGAATTATTGGGAGACTGTAAAAAAAGGGACTATTAATAATAAATCTACGCCATCAGAAAGGTTTGAAGCTATCAAGAAATACCTTAATTCTCTTCTTTCACAACTTAAGGTTTTAAGTGATGAAGAGGAAGAAACTTTGCTTTCAAAATACGGTACAGGTGCTGATTTGAGATGGTTACGAAATTTTCAAATGCTTGTTAATAGAGAATTTCCAGAATATGAACCACTTGAATTAGTAGAGTGGAAAGAACGTCAAGATAAAAATTTACAAAGTCAAGGTAGACAGCTTGGAGTTGAAATTGAGAAACATATTAAACATGAAGTTCTTGATAAAATTCAAGCAATATTTGGTAAAAACTGGGAGCTTGAAATAAATAGCATCAAAAGAAAATGTCTTGAAAGAGCTGAGGAAGAAAAAGAGAAAAACTATAAGGAGGGTTTAGGGAGTACTGATATTGAATGGACAGAAATGTTTACTATAAATGATTATAAATCCATAATCGATAAATATTGGACCAGAAAACCCGAAGAACAAGAAGACTTTAAAACATTCCAAGATGAATTCTCAATTGACATAGGAGAGGGGTTAGGTAGTAAAGCAAAAAGTATTAAATGGATATCTAGATTCAATTCTTTAAGGAATTCTTGGGCACATGAAGGAACTAAAGAAAAAGGTCTCAGTAAGGAAGAAGTGATTTTCCTTGAAAGGATTCATAATAATATCATCCCTGAATTACAAAGTTAACTTCTATTGTGTAAGTGAAGATTCTACAATTTGATATTGAAATATCTAAAACACCTCTATTAACATGGAATAGCACACCTATTGAAAAATTAGTGCAAGAGGCGTTTTATGATATAAATTTAACAACTGAAGATAATGAACAAGTTGTTAAAAATTCATGGAATAATCTTGCGTACACGAATTTTAAAAGTATTCCACGAGAAGATGATTTAAAATTTTCTGGAGCTGCAAAAGGAAATCAATTCTATTTAATCAAGTCGGATGATGAAGCACGAAGCAATACTTCAATAACATATAGAGTTTTTGTAGTATCTGAAAATAGCGAATTTAGAAATATTATTTCTGTTGTTGTAAATGAAATCAATAATGTGATTTCAAATATTCATCCATGGCTTTTTTTACGTTACAAACCAATCTATGAAAACTTCATAACAATATATGTTTTTGATAGAGAAGAAAATGACATAATTCAGGGAGTTGAAATAAAAGGAAAATATCAAAGAAAAGCGAGAAGATCTGTATACAAGAATAGAAACATTGCTGTGTTAATTATTAGCATTATATCTTTAAGCATAGGAAATGCATTTACACTTAGTTTTGGAGCATCTGGCTTCTTTTGGTTACTACTTGAATTACTTATTTCGTTTACCAATAGGAATCAGATAGTAATTGAAGACATAGATAATTTGATTCAGCTTGATAAGCAGATATTTAAATCGGATAATAAAGAAGGTTCTGAACTACAATCACCTAATGTCTAAACTATGAAAAAAACTCATCCATATATACGGGTAAAACAAAGAGGTGAAGTGTTTTTTCTGACCAAATTCACCGTAGCTGAGTTAAAGGATAAAGTGGATTTACATTTCAGGGATCCCTATATGTCAATGGAATCATTAGAGTACCAAGAAAAATATACCGATTATATTGAAAAAATTAGGAAAAAAGGTTTAGAACTATCAACCGATAACGAAGAAGGAGTACAAAGAAGGCTTCAATTAAATCGAATAAATGACATTCGAAATTACATCCAAAATAATGTAAATAATTTCTTTCCTAATTCAATACTTATTTCTGCTAACACAGCAAGTGCCAGTGATTTTAATGATGATGATTATTTAAACCTTGAAAAGAATGATTTTGGTGAGTTTTTATTTCCAGACTCAGTAAGGTTTTCTGTAATAGATGGTCAACATAGATTGGCTGGTTTGTTTCTTGCTGAAGAACAATATCTCGAAGAATTTGAAGTTCCTGTTGTATTGTTATTAAATGTATCACTACCTACAGCCGCTAAACTCTTTAGTGATATTAACGGAAAGCAAAAAGCTGTAAATAAGTCACTTATCTATGATCTATATGAGCATGTATCAGATAGTGATGTTGAGTTAATTCGTAAGTATCACACTATTTGTCAAAAATTTTATACAGACCCAAAATCACCACTATTTAGACAAATAAAGATGTTAGGCATGGGAAGTGGAGCAGTATCTCAATCATTTTTTATTGATCTATGCTCTAAATATGTTGAAAAAACATCTTATGCTTCTGACATACAAAATACATACGAACAATTGTTTTACTATTTCCGTAGTTTCCAAGAAACTTTTCCAAGTGATTGGCCCATCCCTAAAAATAGTAACGAACTGAGCTTGGAAGAATTAGATTTAATATCAAGAGAAGTTTTAGTTGATCACAAAAGTCAACTAGTTAAGACAAATGGATTCGGTGCTATTATGAGGGCATTTCCAAAAATATCTATTAAAGCCGATGGCAAGTTTGAAAACTATATGATGTTTATTAAACAATTGGAAGGGAAAATCAGTTGGAAAAGGGCAGAATTAGATCAAAAAGGAGGTGGAACTGAGATACAGAGGTTCTTATATGAAAGAATTGTTGAAGTGTTAAATCTGCGGTAAATCTCGATCCATATTATGTTAAATAGAAATTGAGCGTTGGCCAGCCAAAATACCGGGAGTGCGCAGGCCAGTGGGTGGAAGTGATTATTTTGGCTAGACCTTTTGAATACTTTTGGGGCAATGCCAAAAGTATTTGCCCAGCGGCATGAGCGTAATGCGAACACATTAAAATCTACAAACCTTGGTGAGCTTCTAAAAATTCCTGCATTATGGAGGGTTGATAACACAAGTGTTTTGACAGGCGAATTCTAAGCGCTGAGAATCGAATATTTTCACATTTCTGACCATTGGTACAGTATAATTAAAAATACAGCGTTACAAAGCCTGCCAAATCTGTTGTGTGTGCGGCTGTAAGAAAAAACTCTTTACGGGTCGGCCAAAAAAGAAAAATTATTAGTTGCTCAGGATCAGGGCAATCCGCCAACTGGCGGACGGGTTAAGCCGTGGCCTGAGCGGCTACTTAAAATAATGTCAAATTATATAACAACTTCCTAGAGCTTCAGACTGTACATCAAGGAGCGCAGCACATGTGATCTATTTACCCGAACGCCTTGGTGAGGGCAAGCGTAGTTTACGGAGCGCAGACATAATATAGAATTATATAAAAAGGATTGGTACAAGCTGAGCCGTAAATTCCTTAACATAAAATCCTTGCCGTAATCGCACTAAAGTGGACGATTACTGATTTTATGCTAAACACGCTGTGTTACGGAATTTACTATACTTGTTATATAATGTCCTGCGTTATGTTACTTAGCTTGGGGTAGAGCGTTGCATTAATAGTTTGAGACAAGGCCCTTTTCTTTCCTTTTAAAATCCTTTCTTATTTATAGGAAGTTATGGAGCACTCTTTTGGCATTTTGGCAGGAGGGAAGGTGAGAGGGTAATGGCAAATGTGTGCGTCTTGATAATTATAAACTTTCCCAATTTGTTTTTTGTCAAAATTGTCAAGATATTTACTGCAAGAAAATTTAATCAAGATGAATAAGTCAATTGGTGAGTATATTCATAATCTTAGAAAACAAAGAGGTTTTACTTTGACACAACTCGGAGCATTATTAAGTATTGATTCTGGTGCTTTAAGTAAGATTGAAAATGGTAAAAAAAATATTGATCCTAAATGCTTATCGAAAATAGCAGAAGTATTCTCACTAGACCTTGATGAATTAAAAGATGAATTCTTAAGCGAGAAATTCGCTTATGAGATTATTTCTAACGCAAGAGATGAGAGTGTACTGAAGCTAGCGGAAGAAAAAATCAAATACATAAGAAGTAAGAATTCCAAACAGTCAGAATTACCATTGTAAATAATAAAACAAACTGAATTTATGAGCATACCTGTAATAGATCTTTTTTCTGGAGCTGGTGGACTCGGGTTAGGAGCGACCAAAGCTGGAGGTGATCTTAGATTATCCGTTGAAATTGATCGATTAGCATGCGATACAATGGAAGCTAATCCTACGTTTCACAAGGGTAAAGTTCTTTGTGAAGATGTTTGTAATCTTAGTGGTGACGATTTAAGAAACGAAGCAGGACTTTCAAAAGATGAACCTCTAATTTTGGTAGGGGGTCCTCCATGCCAACCATTTTCAAAAGCAAGTTACTGGACTGATCCAGGACATGATTCGAAGTACAGGCAAGCCAGGTCAAAAGGGATAAGTTTAGAGAAACCATCAGTTATTACTGAGGCAAAACCTGACCAAAGAAGAGATTTACTTCAAGAGTATTTTCGATTGATAGGTGAATCGAATGCGAACGGGTTTCTGTTTGAAAATGTACCTAGTATAATGCACCCTCGAAATAAGAGGACATTTGAAGAATTCAAAATTGCCGTAGAGTCAATTGGTTTTAAAACTCTGCTAGTAAAGGTCAATGGACTTGATTTTGGTATTGCACAAAAAAGACAAAGGATAATTCTGTTAGGTTTGAGAGGGCAAATTCCACGTGAACCTATTAAATCACATTCAGAACAATTGGACGACCTGGCAAGCGGATTGAAAAGATATGTTACCGTAGGAGATGCATTGAAACCATTTCAAGGAGATGAATACGCAGAACCCGAAGAAGTAATTAGCGGTAGGTGGGCCAAACAATTGAAAGAAATTCCTCCAGGTATGAACTACAAAGCTCTTACTGAATGGGCAGGTCATCCAAATCCTACTTTCGTTGCAGAAACAAGATTTTGGAATTTCTTACTAAAACTGCACCCGGATCAAGTTTCCTGGACAATTGCAGCTAATCCAGGACCTTGGACGGGTCCTTTTCATTGGAATAGTAGAAGACTAAGGATTGTTGAGCTAAGTGTACTTCAGGGGTTTCCTGCGGATTATAAATTTATTGGTAAAAGAAGAGATAAGGTAAAGCAGATTGGAAATGCATTACCTTCAAATATTGCTCATGGCTGTTTAAAGCCTTTAATAGAGGATGTTATAGGAATTACAAAAAGCAGGATTGCAATATGACAAACTCAAAATATAAACTTATTAGTCTTTATTCAGGAGGCGCTGGCCTAGATTTAGGCTTGGAGCAAGCAGGATTTTCCACTTTGTACGCTAATGACTTAGAGAAACTTTGTGAAGAGACTTTCAAATTAAATCTTCCAGCAACAGAATTTTATTCTGGTTCAGTAGTTGATTATTTAGAGTATTTACGCGATAAGAAGAAAACAAATCCTGAAATATTTGATGATATTGATTTGGTGGCTGGTGGACCACCATGTCCACCATTTTCAAAGTCAAGATTTTATCGAAAAGAAAAGCCTAGAGCATTAAATGATCCGAATGCGGAAGTAACAATAACTAGCTATTTTAAAGCATTAGAAATTATAAAACCGAAGGCCTTTTTATTTGAAAATGTAGCTGGCATCACTTTTAAGTCGCATCAGGAAGGTTTTGATTTCATTCTTGAGGAGTCGTCAAAACTTGGCTATCAAGTTTCATGGAAAATAATCAATACGGCTGATTATGGAGTTCCTCAAATTAGGCAAAGGTTCATAATGATTGGAATGCTCGATAAAAAATTCAGATTTCCCGAGGAGACCCACTCAAAAGATGATCATTTATACAAAAAGCCATGGGTAACAAGTGGTGAAGTGCTCGCAGACTTGGACACTCTTGAAAATGCAGATGATAAAGGTCATTTTGCAGGAGGTAAGCATCACGAATTATTGAAAAAGGTTCCTCCTGGAGATAATTATCTATATTTTACTGAAAAAAGAGGTTATAAAAACCCAATTTTTAAGTGGAGATCTAGATATTGGTCATTTCTTTTAAAACTTGATCCTCATCAACCATCTTGGACAATCCAAGCAAGAAGATCTAATAATATGGGGCCATTTCACTGGAGAAATAGAATTTTAAGAATTGAAGAAGTAAAGAGACTTCAGACATTCCCAGACAATTGGGATTTGGCAGGTACCATTGAACAACAATGGAGGCAAATTGGTAATGCCGTACCGCCATTATTAGCAAAGATTTTAGGTCATAGTATTATAGATCAACTGAGTAATGTCAAAAAAGAGAAAACATGGCATTTAGAAGACATAGAAAGCAAGATTTACTGAATCGCATTATCAATTCTATTGCTGATGATGGTTGGAATATCATTTATTTAAATGATCCTTCACTGCATCCATTCCTACTTAGAATTTATAAGGATGGTGTAAGGCATGATTTAACTATCTATATCTGGAATTTAACACATGGAGGTGGTGCTGCTCGACCAGTAGACGAATATCGAATTCAAATCACTGGTGTTGATAGATTTGAGAACATTTCAAATGATAAAGTCCTTATTTTGGGATGGTGGGAAGAAGGAGGGGTGTTCGCTGGTTTTGATTTCAATTTTCATAATAATGTACTTGGTGCGTCTCCTTCTATTCAAATTCGTGAATCCGCTTTGAGAGATGGATATGTTAATGGACTTGCAACTTGGGAAAGGGGCAATCATGAAATTGCTATAGCAATTAGACCTGATTTTTTAGTTGAATATATTACGAATTTAAGTGGTTTGCATTCATTCGGTAGTTCTCAAGATGATTTAGAGGTTTTAGAGGAAGTTATTGAATCTGTAGATGATTTTAATGATGAAGCTATTGAAAATGTGACTTTAGAGAGACGTGAAATAGTTATTCAAGTTAAGAAAAAAGTAAGAAGCAATAGTTTTAAAAATAGGGTTCTTAATGCATATGCTAATACATGTTCATTTTGTGGTGTACAACTCAAATTGATTGATGCAGCACACATAATTCCTGTTGAACATGACGGTACGGATGATACATCAAATGGTATTGCCCTATGTGCTATTCATCACCGAGCATATGATAGAAGATTATTGCGTTTTGATGAAGAATACAGAATTCAAGTCAATACAGGTACTTTAGATAAACTTGGAGAAATTGGATTAGATGGAGGAAGAGAAACCTTTGTACAAAATCTAAGAGCCGTTTTGCATCTACCACCAGCATTACAAGACAGACCGCATGTAGATTTTATTCGAACCGCTAACGAGCTAAGAGGTTGGTAATATATTATGTTAAATAGATTCTCCAATATGTATATTGGAGGGCTGCAAGGCAAAATAGCGGGGTGTGCGCTGGGTTGTGGGTGGCAGCATTATTTTGCCTAGACCTTTTGAATACTTTTGGGGCAATGCCAAAAGTATTTGCCTAGCGGCATGAGCGTAAAGCGAACACAATTCAAATACGATCAAACCTGTGAGCCATTCTACACAAAGCAATTACTGCTTTTAATAAAGCGTTGGCTAGCAAGTGTTTTACAGGCAAATTCCTAGTCGCTGAGAATCGTGTATTTGAAATCAAAGCGTACAATTCCTCGAATATTAAAATTATAAGCACTGAGCTTTGCCTGGAAATCTCTTGCATTAGCGTAGGCTCATCAGGCATCAGCCTGACAGCGGGTGGGTAAAACTATTAATAGCCGTTTGGACAGGGCAAGCCGTGCGGTGGAATCAGCGCGCTGGCCGAGCGGCTATTTAATATAACGACTAATTATATAACAACTTTCGGAAACTCAAACTGTACATTAAGGAGCGCAGCACGTGTGATCTATTTACCTGAGCGCATTAGCGAAGGCAAGCGTAGCGCAGACATAATATAGAATTATATAATCCAGCATATGCCCTTGAGGCTTAATTTAGATATGATTGTTATATAATTTATATTATGTTAAATAGATGTTTAACAAACATACCCTACTTATATCTCACTGTATTCCTAATTAACCTATTCCTGAAAGCCCTTCGGTGTGAAGTAAGAAACTAGACCACTACCTTATCAATACCTACTTGTAGTTTTTCCTGCAGCTCATTTACGTGTTTCAATTCATTTTTGGTAATGAAGATCAAAGACAATCCCTTGTTGCCGGCTCTGGCTGTTCTGCCGCTGCGGTGAATATAATATTCTACTTGATCAGGTAATTCGTAATGCGCTGCAAATGCCAGGTCTTTCACATCAATACCTCTGGCCGCAATATCAGTGGCAATGAGAAACTGCAGGCTTTCGTTTTTGAAAGCGCGCATAATCTTATCACGCTCTTTTTGTAGTAAATCTCCGTGAATGGCATCTGCAGATAAATTCTTGGCTTTTAACTGCTTAGCCAGAGTACTAGCTGCTACTTTCGTTCGGCAGAAAATCATGCCTCGTTCCTCTCCCATGTCTTTGAGGAATTTTACCAGGGTATCCAGTTTTTCTTCTGCCATGGTGATCGTGTACTGGTGCGTAATCTTCTTGTTCAGCCTGTCAGTACCGATAGTTATTCTGAAGGCATCTGCAGCCAGGTAATTTTTTATAATGGTCTTGATCTCTGGTGGCATTGTAGCGGAAAACAACCATGTACTTGTTTTGCCACTGGTATGTTTTAATATACGCGTTAGCTCCTTTTTAAAGCCCATAGAAAGCATTTCATCCGCTTCATCAAGCACCACATATTTAACATGCGAAAGATCTACAGCGCTTTTCTGAATAAGATCTACCAAACGGCCCGGTGTGGCTACAATAATCTGTGTAGGTCGTTTTAATGCTGCTATTTGCGCTTCTATTTTAGCACCGCCATA
This sequence comes from Fulvivirga sp., assembly GCF_040220315.1. Classification (GTDB taxonomy): domain Bacteria; phylum Bacteroidota; class Bacteroidia; order Cytophagales; family Cyclobacteriaceae; genus Fulvivirga. Next base: position 1,561 of record NZ_JAVJUY010000052.1, on the reverse strand, counting down.
GACTGCTTCTGTAAAGATCTTATCAGAATATTTGGTGAATTTAAACAGCTGTTTGGCTACCTGCTGCCCCAATTCCCGTGTGGGCGCCAATATCAATGCCTGCACATGAGGAGAACCCGCATTCACTCTTTCCAATAAAGGCAATCCATAAGCGGCTGTTTTGCCCGTTCCTGTCGGTGCCTGGGCGATAAAATCAGTGCCTTTGCTCAATAAAAACGGAATAGACTGTTCTTGTATGGGTGATGGATTAACAATTTTTAATTCATTCAGTGCTTTTATAAAGGGCTGTGATATTCCTAATGCTGAGAAAGACATACTTCTAATTTTTATGCAAAGATGGGCTTAGTTTTGGCTATACTCCTATGAAGTGCCTTTTATTTCTTTGTTTCTTCCGCCCATTTTGCTTTCTATTTCTCAAACCTTGCAAAGAAATCGCCTTCATTCCAGGTAGGTCGTTCTTCAGCCATATTAATGAAATAGCTCACCATAAATTGCAATTGCACGTATTTTTTGGCCGCCTCAAAATCAAAGGTATCGTCCAATTCGTCAGATGGTTTGTGGTATCGCTCTTCACGAAATTTATCGAACAGACCAGCTATTGTTTGCGTTGAATCTGCCGCTTTTATACCGTATGTGATACTGAGTGACGGCACACCCTGCAAAATAAAATTCAGCTGATCACTCCTTACAAAACGCACCTGCTCCGGCATGTGATCTTCATCCACACGTAAATCGAGCAAGTTGGCTGTGCGTTCCACCTGATTCATTAAGCTGCTATGCACACCGCCTAACGGCTCAATGGATAGCAATGGAGCCACTACTGTGGGCATATCTGTATTTACATTAGCCACAATTTGCGACATTGGTACTGTTGGTGCATGGGCATAGAATTTAGAGCCTAACAGCCCCATCTCCTCAGCCGTTACGGCCAAAAATATCACTGATCGCTTGGGTTTGTAGCCTAAACGAGTGTATAAACGGGCTATTTCAATCATGGCACTAATGCCTACTGCATTGTCCTGCGCACCGTTATAAATACTATCACCTTCCACAGGATTACCCACTCCTAAATGATCTAAATGGCCACTGTGTACAATGTATTCATTCGGTAGCTCTTCACCTTCCAAAACTCCTACTACATTGGCACTCTTAATTTCTTTTCTGATTCCACTTACCTTGCCGGTGATGGTTTGAGTTTCCTTAGGTTGCAGCAATATGCCTTGTTGCAAACTAGTATTTATTGAGTCCAACGAGAAGCCCATCAGCTGCTCAAATACTGGATCGTTGATATAACCATTTACTTTAAGTTTATTAGCATAAGAACTTCTTCCTGAGGCAGTTCCGTTTGGTAATATAACGTTCGTCCGGCCCTTATCGGTATAGGATAAACTTCTTTCAAACGAGTATCTGCTTCCGGGTTCGTAGGCGTAAATTAATCCCACAGCACCTTTTTCAATGGCTGTTTGTAATTTGGTATCGGAACTGCTAAAATACGCGCGCTCACTGATCGGAAAACTTTCCGGTGCCCCACTAAAAATCACCATTACTTTGCCATCTACAT
>NZ_JAVJUY010000051.1:0-65835 GCF_040220315.1 Fulvivirga sp. | reverse complement strand
CCTCACAGAATTCTGTGAGGCCTTTAAATATGATTGATGCTATTACCCAAAAATCACTTTAAAAATATCATTCCCGATTATGAATACCATTAAAGCAAGTAAGAATACCATACCTGCCTTCTGAGCATATTCAAGGAATTTATCTCCAGGCTTTCTACCCGATATCATCTCATAACTTAAAAACATCACATGCCCACCATCTAGTGCAGGTATAGGCAGTAAATTCATAAATGCCAGTACCATAGAAAGCAAACCAGTTAATCTCCAGAAACGCTGCCAGTCCCATTCGCCACCGTAGGCTTGGGCAATACCAATTGGCCCTGAAAGCGACTTTTGAACATTTAAATCGCCACTAAACATCTTGCCAAAGGCCTGAATTTGAGTAAAAATAACACCAAAGGCGCGCTCAGTTCCTAAGCCTATAGATTCACCAAAACCATAATCCCGTGTCACTAAAAATCCCTCCGGCAGCCCTACATACAATCCTAAAAGTGTATCTTGTTCAACCGCTGCCCTTAAATTAAGTAGTTGTCCCTCTCTTTTAACACTTGCCGTAACCGTATCACCTTCAAAAGACGTGATGATCTTTCGTACATCTCCGCCTTCAATTATTGGTTGGCTAGCCAGCGTCACAAAAATATCACCTTCTTTTAAGCCCATTCTTTCACCTAAGCTGCTAGGGTTCAGTTGGGAAACCGCTATCGGAACAGCAGGCAAAACAAATTTCCCAAATGCCTCTTTATCATTAAACTTATCTAAGAAGTCTGATGGTATTCTCACATTTACCATCTCACCATCGCGCTCAACAGTATAGTAGGAACCCGTGCCAAGAAAAACTTTGGTATCCATTACATCATTAAAATCCTGGAAATCTTTTCCGTTAATTTTAACGATCTTATCTCCTGTTTTTAGTCCAATTTCAGCTGCTAACTCTTTGGCAATAATACCACCATTGGCATTAACCTGATCTTTAGAAATGATCTGATCACCAAATAAAAATGTCAGAAAAATGAATATTACAATACCCGTAATAACATTGATGAATATCCCTCCTAACATTACAATTAATCGCTGCCATGCTGGCTTAGAACGAAACTCCCACGGCTGTGGCGGCTGTTTCATTTGCTCTTTGTCCATAGACTCATCGATCATTCCTGAGATTTTAACAAAACCTCCAAGTGGAATTGCGCTTAAGGCATACTCCGTATCCTTGTATTTAAAACTGAATATTTTAGGCGGGAAGCCAATTGAAAATTGTTCCACACGCATCCCAAAAAATTTCGCTGCTAACAGGTGGCCCATTTCGTGCAACCCAACTAAAATTGATAAGCTCAGAAGTATCTGAGCCGTCATTACTAATCCTTCCATCTATTTGTTTATAATCTCTATTGCTTTAACTCTTGTTTGTTTGTCTGTGCTTACATAATCTTCATACGTAGGCTTTTTTATAAAATCAATTTCTGCCATACATTGTTCTACTACTTCCGACATTTGTAAGAAACCAATTTCATCTTTCAAAAATGCTGCCACGGCCACTTCATTAGCTGCATTCAGCACACATGGCACATTACCACCTGCTTTTAAGGCATCAAAGGCCAATTGTAGGTTACGGAATGTCTTTATGTCAGGTTGTTCAAATGTGAGTGCCGGATAGTTTGTGAAATCAAATCGCGGAAAATCAGACTTTAATCGCTCAGGATAACCCATTGCATATTGTATCGGTAATTTCATGTCTGGTAAGCCCATCTGAGCCTTAATAGAACCATCTTCAAATTGCACCATTGAATGTATAATCGACTGTGGATGTACTATTACGTCCACCTGATCGGCTTTCAGACCAAATAACCATTTAGCTTCAATCACTTCGAGGCCTTTATTCATTAAGGAAGCGGAATCAATGGTAATTTTAGCACCCATATCCCAATTCGGGTGCTTTAATGCCTGGGCTTTTGTAACTGAAAGCAATTCTTCCTTAGACTTCCCTCTAAATGGCCCACCAGAAGCCGTTAGAATTATTTTCTCTATTGGATTATGAAATTCTCCTACTATACATTGGAAAATTGCCGAATGTTCAGAATCAACAGGGTAAATGTTTACGCCCTTATTTCTTGCTAGCTCGGTAATTAATTCTCCTGCAACAACCAGGGTTTCTTTATTGGCCAAAGCAATGTTTTTACCGGCCTCAATCGCTTTGATTGTTGGTGTTAACCCGGCATAGCCTACTAGTGCAGTAAGAACCAAGTCAACGGTTTCCATTTCAGCAACAGATGCTAATGCCTTTTCACCACAATACACTTTAATATCCAATGGATCTAGTGCCGATTGCACCTGGTCGTACATGTCTTCATTACCAATAACAACCGTATTGGGTTTAAACTCAGCAGCCTGTTCAATTAATAGTTTAGCATTATTCTGTGCTGTAAGAACTTCAATTTGAAATTTATCCTCATGCAGCCTTACTACATCTAGTGCTTGTGTCCCTATCGATCCTGTAGAGCCGAGTATGGCTATGTTTTTTTTATTCACCTTCTAACTCCCCCAGAATTTTATCAAGCAATGGCTTTATCTTGGGCAATTCGATTTCCACAACAGCCCATACCGCCCATAAATCAACTCCCATATAATCATGAATTAATTTGTCTCGCATTCCCGCCATTTGTTTCCAAGGAATAACGCTGTACTTTGTACGTATCTGTTCATTTATCTTTTTAGTTGCCTCTCCTATAATTTGCAGATTACGTATTACTGCATCTTGAACAAGTTTATTTTTTAGAAATTCTTGCTCATCTAAATCAGATGTATACTCAAGAATAGAATTTATGGCCTCTGTAATATGGGCTATATAAACACTGTTAACCTTCATTAAATAGAAACCAATTCTGATTCAATAAATGGCTTAATATGTTTACTTAGAGAGTTTTCAGTCACTAAATCAACTTTTATTCCAAGTGCCTCTGATAGCTGAAGCTCTAAATCAATAAGCTCAAATAGTGATATTCTTTGATCAAACTGAACAAGAATATCAAGATCACTATCGGCACGCTCATTATTTCTGGCGTAAGATCCAAAAACACCTATCTTACTTATCTTATATTTAGACATCTTAGACCTTATTATCGATATTTGATCTTGGCTCACCATTACTCAATCCATTTTTTCAAACCAATCTGCAATCTTCCTATCATTTGATAATCTAGGAACCTTATTCTGACCACCTAATTTCCCCTGAGATTTCATGTAATCAATAAACGCATTCTTTCTTAATTCCATGATTTTTAAACCTCTCAAAATATTACCAGTAATCAGGTCGTCATAATAGGTGTTTTGCTTTTGCAGCTGCAAATTTAACTCTTTTTCAAAGGCAGCCAAATCATTTGGTTTTTGAGCAAATTCTATATACCATTCGTGCAAAGGTAACCCTTCTTTGGGAGCTACATTCGGGGCAACAGTAAATTCGATTAATTCGGTTTCAGGGAACTTCTCACACGTATTTTTCATCGCCTTTTCCACCTCCTCGCCAATTACGTGCTCGCCAAAGGCAGAAATAAAATGTTTTATCCTGCCAGTCACCAACAACCTGTAAGGTTCTTTCGAAACAAACTTCACGGTATCGCCAATAGAATAACCCCACAAGCCCGCATTACTATTAATGATTAACGCATAATTTTTATTCAGTTCTACTTCATGAATCATCAATCTGGTTGGATTCTCGTCAAAATATTCTTCTGTTGGGATAAATTCAAAGAATATTCCGCTATTGAGCAAAATCAAAAGCCCGGGTTCTGTTTGTGAGTCCTGATAAGCGATAAATCCTTCAGACGCTGGGTAGGTTTCTACCGAATCAATTTTCTTTCCTATTGACTCTTCCAACTTAGCTCTATATGGCTCAAAATTTACACCACCATAAACAAACATGGAGAAATTAGGGAAGACATCTTTTATTTTTTTGCCATCCACTCTGGCCTGAATACGATCAAAATACATTTGTACCCATGGCGGGATACCGGATATTAGCGTCATATTCTTATCAATGGTCTCATCAATAATCTTCTCAAGTTTTGTCTCCCAATCATCAATACAATTGGTTTCATAGCTAGGCATCTGGTTAGTCCGTAAATAACCTGGCACATGGTGGTTTACTATACCAGATAATCTGCCTACATGAATTCCATTCTTCTTAGCTAGCTCCGGACTTCCTGAAAGGAATATCAATTTACCATCTAAAAAATCAGCTTTTCCTGTTTCAGCAACATACGCCAACACAGCATTTCTTGCACTCACAAAATGATTAGGTATTGAATCTTTAGTAATGGGAATATACTTTACACCTGATGTAGTACCTGAAGTTTTTGATAAATAAATTGGTTTACCCGGCCATAGTATATCAGGCTTGCCTTCCACCATTTCTTCGATATATGGTTTTAACTGCTCATAATCTCTAACGGGCACACGCTTTTTAAAGTCTTCGTAAGTATTTATTTGATCAAAATGATGGTCCCTGCCAAATTTCGTTTTCAATCCATTTGCTAAAAGGTTCTTAAATACTTTTTCCTGCGACTGCCTGGGTTGTGACGCCCATTTTTTCGTCTGGGCCGCAATGTATTTTGCAAATGGTTTACCTAAAAACGATCTGAATCCCATATTTTAATAATTTACTAGCTTCAAAGATGAAGATTATTAACATAATCAACCTCTAAACCAAAGGTTAAAAAACAACGCCAAACCTTAAATCCATATTTTCAGCTACATGTCCGTGCGCCTTCAAGCCAACGCCTACCTGAAACTTATTCCCCAGCTTGTAGAGCAACTCATAGCGCTGATAAAAACTGTTGCTAGTAGAAGGAAAAGGCCTATAAGCGTACCAACCCATTTGTTGATTGAATAGAATATTGCCAAATACAAAATTATGTCCAAGAACTATCCCTACTACTCTGTGATCGTAATCTTTACCCATTAGCTCTGCACTTCGTTTGTACGATTCATCGTTAACTAATTCCACTCCCATATTAAACGCATTCGTTTGTGTTAAATGAAATAAAACACCCGATGACAATCCCAATAGAAATTTACGTTCATTAACAGATACATCTTCATTGCTCACCTCAGGCATCGTGCCAAATAGTCGTACATAATAGAAAAGCTTCTTTTTTAAGTATTCGTTCTTTTCTCGATTTTCAAATTGGAAAGTATTCGTATTGTAGATAACACCCATACTAATTGTAGGGAAATTCATTCCCTTATTCGGTTGATTTAAACCGCCATTTGAAATGTGATTATAATTGAACCCTGCCTTCAACTCATACTTTTCGTTAATCGCATAAACACCATATAATCCTAAATGGATAATAAAACTCAAGTGGGAGCTAAAGAATAGGTTTTCAGGGTTGCTGTTTTCATCATAGAGCCTATTAACGTAAGTGAATCCAACACCACTACGCATCGTTAATTTCAGTCTGGATTTATAAGAAAGGTACGGCTCAGCAAAAAAAATTAGATTAGTTGAGCTTCCGAGCTGTTCTGGGTTTTGATAGTTGAAATAGGTGAATGAAGCGCCAATTTTTGTGTAGCAATTGCATTGATCCCAGGCTTTTTGACTTAATTTAAGTCTACTATAATCTAACTGCAATCCCCATAATGGCTCTTCAGTAACTGGTTTAAGCTCAGAAGAATGCGGGATAATTTTACCATAGTGTAACGATGATTCCCAACTGCTTATCTGAGAATAAACCGAAAATGACATACACATCAATATTAAAAGAATACATAATCTCATACCTTTTAAATTACTTAACAAATCTTAACTCTTACTAATGCAACACCTTACATTTTGTCACGTTTTAGAAAACAGCACAATTTTTGATATTTGATGGCAAACCAAAATATACCATGCGAAAGACTTTATCTATACTAACAATTTCATTTTTAGCAGGGCTAGCTGGCGCTTATACCTTTCATGAGCTGGCACAAAAAAATTTACCAGAATTAGCAACATATGAAGCAGATTCACTGAATAAATTTGCTCGCAATACTTTTGAAGAATCCCCAAAATCAGCTTCATCGCTGCGCGATGCATTACCAACAGATATAAATGATGACTTTATTACAGCAAGCAAGCTAAGTACTTCGAGTGTGGTATATATCAAAAATATTTCGGAATACACCTATTCAAGAAGCTACCTGGATTGGTTCTTTGACCGGGAGCCGAGCAAAACGCAGCAAGTGAGTAGTGGTTCAGGCGTTATTTTTTCAAAAGATGGCTACATAGTTTCGAATAATCACGTTGTAAATGGTGCCGACAGGTTGGAAGTAGTTTTCAACAAAAAGGTTTATGACGCTAAACTTGTGGGTACCGACCCATCCACAGACTTAGCTGTTCTAAAAATTGAAGGAAAGAATTTGCCGAATATCCAGATCGGAACAGCCAAAAGTTTACAAGTAGGTGAATGGGTAATTGCCGTTGGTAACCCATTTAACTTAACTTCTACAGTAACTGCCGGAATTGTAAGTGCCAAAGGCCGGGAAATAAATATTTTAGAAGGTAAATTTCCTATTGAATCTTTCATCCAAACGGATGCAGCTATTAACCCTGGGAATAGTGGTGGCGCTTTGGTAAATAAGAAAGGCGAATTGGTGGGAATTAATACCGCTATTTTAACACGAACAGGCACTTATAATGGCTATGGCTTTGCCGTACCTGTAGATATTGTAAAGAAAATAGTAGGCGACATCATTGAGTATGGCGAAGTTCAAAAGGCCTTCTTCGGTGGCGAGGTTCGCGATTTCGATTCTTCAGTAGCTGAAAGATTAGATATTGATATTGATTCTGACAATATTGAAGGCGTGCTGTTAACGTATGTTCAAGAAGATGGCTCATCTTACAAGGCAGGTCTAAAAGAAGGAGATATCATCGTGAAGTTTGATGAACGATCAATCAATAGCCGTAGTGAGTTTGAAGAAGAATTGAGTTATCACTCACCAGGGGATAAAATCAGCTTAACCTATAAACGAAAAGGTGAAATCAAAACAGCCTCATTAGTTTTAACTAATAGAGAAGGAACAACATCGATACTCAAGCGCGAGATTTTTACTTCAGAGTCGCTAGGGGCTAATTTCGAAACTGTGCCAAAAGTAGAGCGCGATCTGCTAGGTATCGAATATGGTGTTAAAGTATTTAATATTCAAAATGGATTGATTAAAAGAATAGGTATTACAGAAGATTTTATCATTACAGACATAAATAGAAATGCCATAAAAGACCCTGAAAGGCTCGTTAATATACTGGAGAAAATTCGTGGTAGGGTTATTATCGAAGGTGTGAACAGTAAAGGAAGGTCCGGTTACTATTCTTTTTATCTTAGGTAGTTAACGCTTTGAAATATGGTTGTGGGAGATTGATTTTTGCCTAGAACTTTTAAATCGAGTACCAACTTCGGTGTGCTTTTGGGCATGTTTTGTTGATCTTCCCTGAACCCTCTTGCGCCACATTCTAAAACTGGAGGGTTTCATGTTTAAGCGCATGAGCTTGATTACTTCTTTCTCGGATACGCCAAATTGATCTTCAATGGCATTAAAGGGAGTTCTATCTTCCCAGGCCATTTCAATAATTCTGTCGATTGTTTGCTCTGTTAATATCACAATGAAGTAACACGGGCACCAGGAAAAATGTTTGAAGGGCTATACGAAAAAACCTCCCTTTCTTAATCCACTTTTGGTTAATCGGGGGAGGTCTTTTTCGAATCAATCAGAACTTGATATCTAAGGTCACCCTTTTCTGATAAAAGTAAATCCCCCAAAGAGTGGGATTTTTCAAAAATCATCGTTTATAGCCTTTAAATAGTGCTTTTTTACCCAATAAATAGTAATATTCTTTACTTTTAACAAGCGCAATAAACTCATTCCCCACTTTCCATTTGTTTTCTATATTGGTGTAAATATCCTTTTCATAAACAAAACCTTTACTTATAAACACAATAGAATTGCCGAAAAAATTAAAACTCTCTACACCAAGGGCATTGATAGTGTATAGATAATTGCCTAAATTATCGAATACTAAAACCCCACTTTTCTTATCGCTAATAAATAAAAGGTTCTGATGCTCTCTAATATGAGTGATTTCATAATTATCCGGATCAAGTAATAGATCAAATGGACGTTCAATTTCTACTTGATCAAATGATTGATTGTATTTAATCAAACTAAATTTCGAATAATCTACCAACCACAAGTTATTATCCAACGATGGTGCTGCCATTCCAACAAAAGAAGAAGCTATATTTAAATTAAATCTGTTTTCGCTGACAAGAAACCGGTCAAGATAAACCACCTCCTGAAGATCTGAATAACTAACGAACAACTTTAGCGGATTCCATGCTTCCAATACCGCAATGTTCCCTTTTCTCGATGGTGAATATTCCGCTTCAAGCTTAAGCGACTGGTTATATTGAAAAACATTGCCCAGCTCATCGCCAAGATAGACATTGCCAAGCCTGTCAACCGAAATTTTATCAATATTATCAACTTGGATACTATCCGTATAAATCAATTGTCCAAATGCATTTGAAATAACAAACAGACAACAGAGTGTAATATTAATCTTCAAAGGTAAGTAATTGATAATCTTCACCATCGTAAACACCATAGGTACAATAATTGACCCATTCGCCAAGGTTAATATATTTAGAGTTCTCTCCTACTTCTAAATTTAATGGCAAGTGCCTATGCCCAAATATGTAATAATCGTGATGCTCTTTCTTTTCAACATCCTTACAGTATTGCCACAAGTACTCTCTATCGCCCAAAAACTTATCTTCCTCTTTCTTAGTGTTACTAACGCGGCTGCTATGGGACCAACGGGTTGCAAATCCAATTCCAAAGTTTGGATGGAATCTTGCAAACAACCACTGGCTTATTTTAGACTCAAAAATTCGCTTCAAAAACTTATACATATGGTCGCCCGGTCCCAAGCCATCTCCATGGCCAATAAGTAATTTTTGATTACCCACAATCAGCTGCTGCGGATCGCGATACACAGGAATGCCCAATTCTGTTGGAAAGTAATCAAACATCCACATATCATGGTTGCCTGTAAAAAACACGATAGGAATACCGGAGTCTTTAATTTCTGCTATTTTTCCAAGTAAACGAATATAGCCCTTGGGCACAGCATGCTTATACTCAAACCAAAAATCAAAAATATCACCTACTAAATAAATGGAATGGGCATCTCCTTTCACCTGATCGAGCCAACGAACGATCTTCTTTTCTCTTTCCAAGCTGGTTGCCTTATTTGGTGCGCCCAGGTGGAAATCTGAAGCGAAGTATACCTTCTTGCCATTAAGGCTTTGGATGTTATCGTGAACTTTAAATTGCATCGCTCCAAAAATAAAAAATCAAGCGCTTACACGCCTGATTCCTTTATATAGTTATTTCTTTAAATGATTAATCTTCGCCACTAACGTTTTTATCAACATCATTAGCGGTTACTTCTTCACTCGTTTGATCCTCAGGCTTTTCTTCTTGATCAGTAGCTTTATCCTCTTCTTTATTCGCCTTCCCATTAGTGTTGTTGGTAAATGCTTCATAAGAAGTTTGGTGCTCAAAAGGCCTTTTTCCAATCAATCTCTCCAAATCTGTCTGGAAAATAATTTCTTTCTCTAACAGTTCCTTAGCGAGAATCTCAAGCTTATCTCTTTTGTCTTTTAACAAATCGAGTGTTCTTTTATACGCTCCTTCAATTAAGTTTCTTACTTCAGAGTCTATTGTCTCAGCAGTAGTATCAGAATATGGCTTTGTGAAATTATAATCACTTTGCTTGGAGTCGTAGAATGAAACGTTTCCGATTTTATCATTCATACCATAGACAGTTACAATACTGTAGGCTAGCTTAGTAACCCTCTCCAAATCGCTTAGCGCTCCTGTAGAAATTTTCCCAAAGGTTAGTTCCTCTGCAGCTCTACCGCCCAATGCCATGCACATTTCATCCATTAGCTGTTCGGTTTGATATAAGAACTGCTCTTTCGGCAAATATTGAGCATAACCTAATGCAGCTACACCTCTTGGAACGATACTCACTTTAACCAACGGGTCAGCATGCTCTAAGAACCAACCAGCTACTGCATGGCCTGCCTCATGGTAAGCAACAATTTTCTTTTCTTCAGGAGATATTATTTTATTCTTTTTCTCCAACCCTCCAATCACACGATCAATGGCATCATGAAAGTCTTGAAGATGAACTGCTTCTTTATCTCTTCTGGCTGCGATTAGTGCTGCTTCATTACACACATTGGCAATTTCTGCACCTGCAAAACCAGGAGTCTGAGCAGCTAATTTTTTTGGATCAACATCCTTAGCCATTTTCAACGGCTTCAAATGCACTTTAAAGATTGCCTCACGGCCCACGATATCCGGTTTATCAATACTTATTTGTCTGTCAAAACGGCCAGGTCTCATCAAGGCAGAGTCTAGCACATCTGGTCTGTTTGTGGCAGCAAGAATGATTACCCCCGAATCCGTTGAGAAACCATCCATCTCTACGAGTAACGAGTTCAATGTATTTTCACGCTCATCATTAGAGCCAGGCATTTGTCCTCTACCTCTAGATCTACCGATTGCGTCAATTTCATCTATAAATACAATACAAGGTGCTTTTTCTTTGGCTTGCTTAAATAAATCCCTTACCCTGGCAGCACCCACACCCACAAACATCTCCACGAAATCAGAACCTGATAATGTGAAGAAGGGTACGCCTGCTTCCCCAGCTACTGCTTTTGCCAACAATGTTTTACCTGTTCCCGGAGGGCCTACAAGCAATGCGCCTTTAGGTATTTTACCACCTAGTTTTGTGAATTTACTTGGCGTTTTTAGGAAGTCTACAATTTCTTTTACCTCTTCTTTGGCCTCATCAAGACCGGCAACATTATCAAAGGTGATTTTTACCTTGTTCTCAGCATCGAATAAAGCAGCTTTAGATTTACCAATATTGAAAATTTGTCCTCCTGGGCCACCGCCACCTGTCATTCTACGCATCAAGAACCAGAAGCCTAACAATATAAATAGTAAAAAGCCCCAATTCCACATCATGTTAACGAAGTCAGACTTGTCGTCATATTCTACATCTACCTGCTGGTCCCTAGGAAGTTTTTTGCTTAGCTCGTCATAGCTATCAAGGAAACTATCAATGGTGCCTACTTTGAGTTTGTAATGCGGCCCGGTATTCACACCAAACGTATTATTCTTTTCTAATTCGGCTTTATATTTCGCATTTTGCAGAGCCTCTGGTTTCAGGGTTACCTCCACATAATTCTGATTTCTCACCAAAACCACGCGCTCAACATCGTTGCTAAGCATCATATTCTCAAACTTGGTCATGGTAATCGGAATCAGGTTACTGGCTCCGTTAAAATATGTTATCCCAAATATTAAGGCTATTAATGCAGCAATGATCCAAACCTGATAGTTTGGTCTTTGCGGTTTAGGTACAAGTTTTTTCTTATCTGGCATTACTTAAATTGTTTCTCGTTTGCAACGATTATAAATACTTATTGTTTAGGCTTCTATGGAAATAATTTTGGCATCACCCCATAAATTCTCGAGTGAGTAATATTCTCTTTTCTCTTTTTTAAAGATGTGAGCAACTACATCAACATAATCTAACAGAAGCCATTCTTTATTAGATTTTCCTTCTTGATGCCATGGGTTTTGTTTTAATTCTTTGTGTACTTGCTCATCTACGGAATCAGCAATAGCATCAATCTGTGTATCGGAGTTACCAGAACATATTACGAAATAGTCCGCAACTGCATTTTTTACATTTCTAAGATCAAGAACAACGATGTCAGAAGCTTTCTTCTCCTGCATACCCCTCACCACAACCTCACTTAACAATTCGGAAGGAGCTAGACCCTTATTTACATCCATTCAGTATCTTTGGTTATACGTATCAAAACTACAAAAATACTTGTATAAAATTCTTGCCAAAACTTTATTTATGGGCAAAAAGGTAATTTACCTGCCATCTTGTCACTCAACTAATGACGTGGCGTCCGACCTTATCAGAAATGGCTCACCTCAAGAGGGTACAGTCGTGATAACAGACCATCAAACAGCGGGTAAAGGTCAAAGGGGTAATTCTTGGTATTCTGAGCCCAAAAAAAACCTGACTTTCTCGATTATATTGCATCCCAGGTATTTAACGGCTACCGATCAGTTTTACCTGAACATTGTAGCATCACTAGCTATATACGATGTACTAAGCAAATATGTAAATCACGTGAAAGTGAAATGGCCTAATGACATTTATGTTAAGTCCAAGAAAATTGCAGGCATCCTCATTCAAAACACCATAAAATCAAACCGTATAGAGGATAGCGTTTTGGGTATTGGATTAAACATCAATCAACAACAGTTCGAACTAGAATCGGCCACATCTATTTTCAAAGAAACAGGTATTGAGTTCAACCTTCAGAATGTTCTTGCAGATTTAATTCAAAGCCTGGAAAACAACATTTTCAAGCTTAGAGCCAACAATGTAGCTAATTTAAAAGAACAATATCTAAGTAACCTTTTAGGCTATGAAGAAGAGCGGCTGTTTAAGTCTGACTCTGAATTTAGAGGAAGGATCATTGGCATATCTAAAGACGGGAAATTGCAGATTGAAACTTTTACCGGATTAAAAGAATTCAACTTTAAAGAAGTGAGCTTTTTATAGCCCTGTCTCCGTTCGTGTAATATTTCATAAGATCATATCTAAATCTATTGAATTTGTGTCCCTTTAAAAGCAATTTTATGCTTTTGGATAATCTTAAAACTATGAAATACATTATTACTGTAGCGCTAGCTTTCGCTCTGTCATTGGCAACAGGCCAAAAGCTTGACATGGACTTTATGAACGACCTGCAGCCCAGGAGCATTGGCCCTGCAGGAATGAGTGGTCGTGTTACGGCCATAGATGCAGTTCATTCAAATAAAGACATTATTTATGCCGGTACAGCCTCAGGTGGATTGTGGAAGTCAGTGAATGGCGGTATCAACTGGGAACCCGTATTTGATGACGAAAAAGTAATGAGCATCGGTGCTGTGGCCATACAACAAAACAACCCAAATGTAGTATGGGCAGGCACTGGTGAAGGAAACCCTCGAAATAGCTTAAACGGTGGATTCGGACTTTATAAAAGTTTAGATGGTGGAAAAAGTTGGAAGCTGATGGGCTTAGAAAAAACCAGGAACATTTACCGAATCAAAATTGATCCCTTAAACCCAAACACCGTTTATGTTGGGGCAATCGGTAGCCCGTGGGGCGAACATCCTGAAAGAGGCGTTTACAAAACAACTGATGGTGGCAAAACATGGAACAAAATATTATTTGTAGATAATAAAACTGGGTGTGCCGAATTGGTGATGGATCCTACCAACCCCAATAAGCTAATTGCTTCTATGTGGGAGCATAGAAGAAAACCATGGACATTCTCATCTGGTGGGCCGGGTTCTGGACTTTATATGACCGTAGATGGCGGTGAAAATTGGAAAAAACTCACGAAAGATGATGGCATCCCCGATGGTGATTTGGGTAGAATAGGTCTAGCCATCTCTCAAAGCAATCCAAACAGATTATATGCATTGATTGAATCAAAGAAAAACGCCCTTTACAAATCTGATGATGGTGGTTATAAATGGACAATGGTTTCGGACAAGACAAACGAGATTGGCGACAGACCATTTTACTACTCTGAAATATATGTTGATCCTATTAATGAGAATAGACTATATACTGTTTTTACTTATGTGAACGTAAGCGAAGATGGTGGTAAAACATTCACGCAACTAATGGATGCTTACAACACCACACACGGAGTTCATCCAGACCATCATGCATTTTGGATTCACCCTGAAGACCCGGAGTATATTATCGAAGGAAATGATGGCGGTCTGAATATCTCCAGGGATAGAGGAAAATCGTGGCGATTTGTAGAAAACCTACCTCTGGCACAGTTTTATCATATTAATGTTGATAACGACTATCCATACAATGTGTATGGAGGAATGCAAGACAATGGCTCCTGGATCGGGCCAGCCTATGTTTGGAAATCTCAGGGAATAAGAAATGCTTATTGGCACGAGATTTCATTTGGTGATGGGTTTGATGTTATGCCGGATCCGGACGACAACAGATATGGTTACTCTATGTGGCAGGAAGGTTCGTTGTTACGATATGATCGGGTTACAGGTCACTTTCGTTATATGCAACCAACGCATCCTGATCCAAAACAGCGATTGAGATTTAACTGGAATGCCGCATTAGCACAAGATCCTTTTAATAAATCAACTATATACTATGGCAGCCAGTTTGTACATAAAAGCACTGACAAAGGTGTTACGTGGGAAATCATTTCTCCAGATTTAACCACTAATAACCCTGATAAGCAAAAGCAGTATTTGAGCGGTGGTTTAACTATGGATGCCACAGGTGCTGAAAATAACACCACCATTTTGGCTATTTCTCCATCTCCAGTGAAAGAAGGCATCATATGGGTTGGAACTGATGACGGATATGTGCAGGTAACTCGCGATGGAGGCAAGTCATGGCAAAATGTTACCCAGAATATTACAGGAATGCCAAAAGAATCTTGGGTAGCTCAGGTAAAGCCATCTACCTACAATGCCGGTGAAGCATTTGTAGTGGTTAACAACTATAGAAACTTCGATTTTAAGCCGTATTTATTCAGAACAACTGACTATGGTGCCACCTGGAAGAATATGGTCAATGAATCTGAAGTTTGGAACTACACTCTTTCTTTCATTCAAGACCCTGTTGAGCCTAATCTTATGTTCCTTGGGTCAGAAGGTGGATTATATGTAAGTATTAATGGTGGTGCGAACTGGCAAAAATGGACGAATGATTATCCTAGCGTGCCTACCATGGATTTGGTCATTCATCCAAGAGAGCATGATCTTGTTATTGGTACTTATGGTAGAGCTGCCTATGTTTTAGATGATATCAGACCATTGAGAAGCATTGCCAGTCAATCAAGTATTTTGAAAAGTACATTGAAAGTATTTGAAGCGCCTACTGCTTATCAATCAATAAGTCAGGAAGCCTCAGGAACCCGCTTTGTTGCTGATGCCATATTCAATGGTGAGAACCGAAGACAGGCTGCAATGCTTACCTATTTGATAAACAAGCCTGAAAAGGAAAAGAAGGAAGCCGAGGAAACTTCAAAAAAGAAAAAAGGTAAAACTGAAGAGCCTGTAGAGAAAACTGAAAAAGAGGAAATTAAATATGATTCTGTAAGAATTGATATTTATAATGCCGAGAATTCATTGATCCGAACATTGAAGTTCAGTGCACCTGATAAAAATGGTATTCATAGAACGTACTGGTACATGAATGAGAAAGGCCTTCACTCACCATCGAGAACAGCTCCGGCAGATAATGCTTCCGAGCCAGGTGGCGTGCAGGTGGTGCCTGGCACTTACAAAGCTGTGTTTAACTATGGCGATAAAAAGGATTCTACTTTTATAAAAGTAGTCTTCGATCCACGAAAAGATGTTGCTAATGCTACCCTTCAGGCTTTGCATGATTTCAACAAGAAAATTGAAAGCAACTACAGTATTGTGGCCAAGGCTACTCACCGATTGGCGGAGTCTAAAAGTATTTTGGATGACTATCTAAAAAGAATGAAAGAAAAAGATGAGAAAGGATTTAAAGAACTGATTGACAAAACTCAAGCCGCTAAGGATAGCATTGGTCAATTATTTATTCCACTCATAGGTGAGGACAATTCCACCAAACAAGGTATAATAGCGACAGAGTTTCCCACTGTGGATGACCGATTTCAGAGTGTATACTTCTATTTAGCTACCACTTTACACAAACCGGGAGCAACTGAAGAGCGATTATTAAATCAGGCTATTGAGATGATGAAACCCGAGATCGAAAAAGTAGATAACTTCTTTGCTACTACATGGAGTAGTTTAAAAACGGAATTAGAAAAAGTTGACCTCTCGCCTTTTAAAGAATATGAGCCTTTGAATAAATAATTAGAATGAATTACTTCGAAGCCCTTGCCAAAAGCAAGGGCTTTTTTGTTACTTTCATCTAATGGATTATCAACGAATACTGGAGGAAATTGCTGATGAAGTAAAACCGATTCTAAAAAACGGGATAGTGGCGAATTATATTCCTGAACTCGCCAAAGTACCTCAAGATAAATTTGGCATGTACTTGCTAACGCTCGACCAGGAGACTTATGCTGTTGGCGATTATGACGAAAAATTCTCTATCCAAAGTATCTCAAAAGTTTTTATGCTTGCCATGGCCGTTGGCAAGTGCAAAGAAAAAGTGTACCGAAGAGTTGATGTTGAGCCTTCTGGCGACCCATTCAATTCATTGGTTCAATTAGAGTACGAAGAAGGTATTCCTCGTAATCCTTTTATAAATTCAGGCGCATTGGTGGTAACAGACATGCTCATTTCTAACCTTGATGACCCAAGAGGTGAGTTTTTAGAGTATGTGAACAACCTAACCGGCCAAGATGACATCAAATACAACGAGAAGGTGGCAGCAAGTGAGAAACTTCATGGCTTTAAAAATGCAGCCATGGTTAACCTCATTAAATCTTATGGCAACATTCATAATGACATTGAAGATGTCCTCGATTTATATTTCGATTTCTGCTCTATTGAAATGACATGCCATGAACTAGCTAAAGCATTCCGAGTATTTGCGAATCATGGAAAGGGTGTTATTGACTCGCACCGATATTTAACAAAAAGCCAGTTTAAAAGAATAGCAGCAATAATGCTTACCTGCGGATTCTATGATGAGGCCGGTGAGTTTGCATTTCGCGTAGGCTTGCCAGGAAAAAGTGGCGTAGGTGGCGGTATTGCCGCTATTCTGCCCAATGAATATAGCATTGTGGTTTGGAGCCCCGGACTCAATAAAAAAGGGAATTCTTATGCAGGCATGAAAGCACTTGAGCTATTTACCAGTAAAACAGCCTCCTCTATTTTTTAAAATTGGGCAAAAAAAGAAGTGCTCCGGTCAAGAGCACTTCCAAGGTCAAAAACTCAAAATAATAGGATAAATATTTTTATCCCAATAACAACACTGCTAATATAACAAAGAATTAGCTAAAATGATTTGAGCATGTAAGCTTTTTATTCAAAAGAAGTTAAAAGGCTAACTCCCTGAAGCTTTCCGTTCTGTTTATAACTCTCAGCCTTTACCATACCTACATCTTTGGCAATCCAATCAGTTCCTTTCATTTCAATGGACATCATAGTTTTAGAGATGATTTTATAAGACACTTTATAACATTCAAACGTGCCTGCAGGCGTAGTAATACTTTCCTTACCCTCCACCTTCCTGTCAGTAATTTTTGTCTCCATTGTAAATGGAATTTGCCCTGAGATAGTGATAGACGCATCAGGTAATTCATCCCCCACGTTCAGGTTTTCTGGTATCACCATGTTTTCTGTGTCAATCTGTAAGTCCATATCCTCAAAAGACTCCATCATTTCCTGAGGAAAAAACCTCGACATATCCATAGAAATAGTTCCATCATCGCACGTCATTTCAATTTCATTTTCCAACTCCAGCTTATCTTTTTTATCGTAGCTCTTAAACGCCAATGTTGCTTCCCAACCGCTTGATGTTTCCGTAAGTGATTTGACAGTATTTACCTGACGCGAAGTAACCTTCTCCTTATCAGTATAATTAGTAATCTCCCAGGTAGATCCCTCTTTAAAATTATAGAAGGGATTGCACTGAGCATAAGAAAATTCAAAAAGCAAGCATAGACAAAGTGTTAATAGTGTTCTCATAGTTAATGATTTGGTTGGAGGGAATGTACCAAACCTAAAGCAGAAAAAAAAGCGTAATTAAGTGTTCATTATCGAACAATTTAGTACATTACTGAACATCCGTTTAATTATTATCAGTGTTTAAACGCTTTCAGGCATTTGGCACCATATTTAGTATAGTACTCTGAGCCAAAAAATAACCACGTGGAAAAATCCGGTAAAATATTAATGATCGATGATGATGAAGATGTGCTATTAGCCGCTAAGCTTCTACTTAAAAAACATTCACATCACGTGATCATCGAAAAAAATCCAAAGAAGATTCCTTTCTTACTAAATAATGATACGTATGATGTGATTTTGCTTGACATGAATTTTAGCAAAGACATTACCAGCGGTAAAGAGGGTTTTTATTGGTTGAATCAAATATTACAAAAAGATCCATCTGCTGTTGTGATATTAATTACAGCCTATGGTGATGTTGAAATGGCCGTTAAGGCACTAAAAGAAGGTGCTACCGACTTTGTGCTCAAACCTTGGCAAAACGAAAAACTTATAGCCACCATTTCTACGGCCATTAAGTTGAAAGAATCATACAAAGAGGTTGATAAGTTAAAAAAGGCCAAAGAATTGCTAGAAGCAGAAATCAATCAGCCTTTTAAAAGTATTATAGGAAAGAGCAGGGCCATACGTGAAGTTTTTTCTCTTATAGACAAAGTAGCTGAGACAGATGCCAACGTTCTGATACTCGGTGAAAATGGAACTGGTAAAGAGTTAGTGGCAAGGGCCATTCATCAGCGTTCTAAACGAAAAGCCAACTCATTTATTAGTGTAGATATGGGGGCAATTTCCAATAGTTTATTTGAGAGTGAGCTCTTCGGGCATAAGAAAGGTGCCTTTACTGATGCCAAAGAAGATAAAACTGGCAAATTTGAATTGGCTCATGAAGGCACACTGTTTTTAGATGAAATTGGCAATCTCAACACATCACTACAATCAAAAATACTGTCGAGCCTCCAGAACAAAGAAATTACACCATTAGGCAGCAATGAAAGCAAAGAAATTGATATGCCTCTGGTGAGCGCCACCAATATGGATTTAAATGAAATGGTTAGTTCAGGAACATTCAGACAAGATTTACTTTACAGGCTCAATACAGTTGAAATAAAAATACCTGCTCTAAGAGATAGACCTGAAGATATTCCTCTTCTGGCGAACCATTTTTTAGACAAGTACGCTAAAAAATATAGGAAGAGCGTAAATAAGATTTCTGGTGAGGCGCTGGATTACCTTAAACGCTATGACTGGCCGGGAAATATCAGAGAGCTGGAACATGCTATTGAAAGGGCAATAATTATGAATGATTCAGAAGTTATTGAAGCCGCAAACTTCTCTTTTTTAAGCAATTCTAATAGTGCGAGCGATGATATTTTATCTGGTGATCTCAACCTGGATACTGTAGAAAAAAATGCGATTAAGAAGGCCATCAGTATTCATTCGGGCAACATATCTAAAGCTGCAGATGAGCTTGGCTTAACCAGAGCATCACTTTACAGAAGGCTGGAAAAGCATGGACTTTAGTGATTTAAAAAAGAATGCACTAGTAAGAGTGGGGTTGCTAACACTCACACTATTTATTTTTTGCTACACTCTTTTTAATGATGGCTTCATAATTACTCAAATTATATTAATTGCTTTAGCCGGCCTTCAGGTCGTTTCTATGATCAAATTCCTCAGTTCGAAAAGTAACGATAATGAGGACATCCACTTATTTCTTAAAACCTTATCAGATGAAGAAATAAAGAAAAAATACCCGATCAATACCGAGAACAGCAATTTGAATGCGCTTCATGCCGCACTCAACAAGTTTATAACCAATAATTCATCAAACAAAAAAGAAAAAGAAGCCGATTTTCAGTACTTAAAAAATATTGTTCAACATATTGGTATCGGCATCATCACTTTTAAAAAGAGTGGTGCAGTGCAAATCTGTAATTCCGCTGCCAAAAAATTATTGCGCACAGAGAACCTCAAAAATATCCATGACCTCAAATCTATTAATCCGGTATTGGTAGATACCATTATTCGCTTGAGAACTGGCGGACGAGATCTTGTGAAGATTGAACTGAACGGAGAGATCTTCCAATTGGCCATTTATGCCATAGAATTAACCCTTAGAGGTGAAGTTTATAAACTTATCTCACTTCAAAATATACAAAGTGAATTGGAGGAAAAAGAAATGGAGGCTTGGCAGAATCTAGTTCGTGTTTTAACGCACGAAATAATGAACTCCGTAACCCCAATCAGCTCATTGGCCAACACGGTAGACCAGGAATTGCAATCTCAACTGGCTAATGGCCAGGAGATTAATCAGATGAGTAATGAAGATGTTGAAGACCTACATTTGGCTTTACAAACCATTAAAAAAAGAAGTGAAGGACTAATTAAATTTGTAAGGGATTTTAGGAACCTCACACAAGTGGCTACTCCCAGTTTAAAGGAAATTGACATTGAAGAATTGATAACTGATATTTTGTTACTTCTTAAAAAAGAAATTGAAAACAATCAGATTGAAGTTCATAAAAATATAACCCCTGATATAAAAATTAAGGCAGACAGGCACATGATTGAACAAGTGCTTATCAACTTACTAAAAAATGCTACGCAGGCGTTTGATGAGCAATCGAATAAATTAATACAAGTTACTGCAGAGCTAGATGAAAAAAACAGGCCGGTGATCATCATAGCAGATAATGGTAACGGAATTGAAGAAGAGGCACTGGAAAAAATATTTATACCCTTTTTTACAACCAAAAAAGATGGTTCAGGTATTGGTTTAAGCCTCTCAAGGCAGATTATGAGGAAACACCAGGGTAGTTTAAGTGTTAAATCACAAATAGATGAGGGTACACAGTTCTTTTTGCGATTTTAATAATTTTCATAGATTTACGGATTGCTTTTTATAGATTCAACCAATGGATATAAATAATACAATCACCAAAATATTAGTGGATAAGTTAGGTATAGCAGAAACAGAGGTAACTCCTGATGCCAACTTCATCAAAGATTTAGGAATAGACTCACTTGACTATGCAGAATTGGTGATGGAGTTTGAGCAGACTTTTAATATCAGGATTCCTGATGAAGATGCTGAACAATTACAGACAATCAATCAGGCGGTAGCTTATATTGACAAAAAAATGAAATCTTAGACGCTCAACGCCAACGTCTCTTCCGTTTTGGCGTAGTATTCCGGGCAACAAACCTTAATTTCTGTTCTAATAGCCGAAATTTTCGTGTTATTTACATGGAGGATAATTTTACCTTCTTTGCCACAATTAGGGCATTTAAGAAGCTCAACATCTTGCCTCAACGATTCACAAAGCATGTCCACCACCTGAGCCTCTCTTGGGGTAATGTTCAATTGATCAATACTGAGTGATACTTTCATTTAGTTGGTAAAATATGAATTAATGTGTGCTAATAAAAACGTTTGGCGCCACAAAGGTAACCACTATTCTGAAGAAAAAGATTCTGGTGACTCAAAAACGTTACAGAGCTTAACTCCTTTTTCCATTTCAATAGAAGTAAAAGGTCGATGACTACCCCCAATTTCATTAACTAAAGTCCACGAAAATGACTCTTCATTCCACTTTACAATGGCCTTATCTGTACCAAAAAGCAGTATATCACCTTCATATATTTCGCTCCCGCTTTTATCATGCAGCCCGGTAAATTGTAATAACACGTGGTCTTCCTTTACTAAAACACCCTTCACGCAATCAATTTGATTTAATCGCATCAGAAGTTTTGTATCCTTGTTCCATGCTTTGAATTTAAATTGTCGTGCCAATGTGTCTACCTATTTGTTTGAGTAATAGTTTTTTCCAAGCTTCTTTATTTCAAAATGCTTAATAATATTCGTTGTTCAATATTAATTAAACATGCACATAGTCTATCAAACCCATTTATCTTTCAAAATAACAAATTCAATTGATGAATTCGTCTGTATCATGACTTTCCAATTTAAAATTAATCCTGAGCTTTAAATTAATTTTAAACCCGATGGTAAAAGTATTTGAAGGCACTGGATTAAAATCACTTTTGGCGTTACTAACCAATCACGCAAAGGAGCTTCATGAATTACGGAGGCATAATAACCTGATAAGTATACTATGGAATAGATGTGAGCGACCAGTTACCTTTTTTGTGGATGGAGCTGAAACTACGCTGTTGCCAAATCAAATTACCACGTATACGTATCTGCATATTCTTGAATTCCCTGAAGACACACCTGAACTAACGTCATTTAATTTTAATCGGGAGTTCTATTGCATCATCGACCATGATCAAGAGGTTTCCTGTAATGGAATTTTATTTTTCGGAAGCTCCAATCAACATATTATTAATCTGGAAGCAGAGGAAGCTGATAAATTTGAAATGCTCTTTAGTGTGTTTATTGATGAATTTAGCACATGCGATACCATACAGGAAGAGATGTTACGAATGCTCTTAAAAAGAATGATCATAAAGATAACCAGGCTGGCAAAGAAGCAGGTTATACAAACAGCAATGGATGACAACCAAGTAGACCTAATTCGCAAATTTAATGTACTTGTTGAGCAGAATTATAAACTAAAACACCAGGTTTCAGACTATGCAGAACTACTCTTTAAATCACCTAAGACATTATCCAATTTATTTTCTAAGTACAGCAATAGCACTCCTCTTCAGATTATCCAAGAACGGATTATTTTAGAAGGAAAACGCCTTTTACTTTACACCGATAAGTCCGTGAAGGAAATTGCCTATGAACTTGGCTTTGAAGATGCCGGTGGCTTTCACAGACTTTTCAAGCGAATATTAAAGCAAACTCCTCTGGAATTTAAACAGGAAATGAGGGTATCCAAACCCATCATTTAAAACAAATGACAAATAATAGGAAGTATTGACACTCTATTGGGAAAAGTAGCCTCTCACCAGCCTTAGTTGTTGCCGTAAAATTGTGGTGTTATCAATACAAACAATTTAAACATTAAACAAACGATTATGGCAACGCAAATAAATGTTCCAACAAAAAATGAAGTAAGTGCCAACAATCAGGCAATATTTGATCAGCTCGAAAAAGGACTAGGTTTTGTACCTAACCTTTACGCTACGTATGCTCACAACGACACGGCCCTAGCCGACTACCTTGCACTTCAAAACAGAAAAAGTACATTAACAGCTAAAGAAAGAGAAGTTATTAACCTGGTAGTTTCTCAAGTGAATGAGTGTGAATATTGTTTAGCAGCTCATACAGCCATTGGTAAAATGAACGGTTTTACCGATGAGCAAATTTTGGAGATTAGAATTGGTAATGTTTCATTCAATGAGAAATTAAATGCTCTCGCAGCTTTTGTAAAAAATATTACTGAAAACAGAAGTAAACCAAGCTCTGATGCCGTTGATAATTTATTCAACGCTGGCTATACAAAAGCCAACTTGGTGGATATTATCATGGTAATAGGTGATAAAATCATCAGCAACTTTATACATGGTGCTACTCAAATTCCTGTAGACTTCCCAGCTGCACCTGAATTAGAGACTATTAACGCATAATTGAATTAACCCTTAAACTATTATAAAATGGAAAACTTAATAAAATCAATACTTGTGGTAGTAGCGCTAAGCTTCAGTTCAATAGTTCTAGCTCAAACTCCTGAAAGGGTGAAACTATCTCAAACGCCCGGCAAGTTCACACAAACAGAGTTAACCCTTGAAGCAGGTAAACAATACATTTTCGAAGTATCAAATGAAGGTGTTAATCATGAGCTGGGTTTTGTAATCGCCCCAAAAGGAATGACAGATCAGAAAAATCATATTCCTGAAGCGTATTTAAAGAAAACCATTAATGATGGTGAGAAGGCCGAATCAAAAACGGTAACCTTGGAAAAAGGAGAATATGTTTATTTCTGCCCTTTAAACCCAACTCCTCAATATAAGATTGTGGTGAATTAAATTAACTTACTATCTTTCTACTAACAAACCCTCATTATTTGAGGGTTTGTTGTTTTTAGTTATAGAACAATTAGCTATATAGTACGTTAATTTTGTTAAATCAAATCCACTCATATGTCATCAAAATTTTGGTCTAAAATAAAAGCGTTGGGTGCTTTAGTAATTGTATTTCTGTTGGTTTTTGCGACTAATAAAATGGATAAGAATCATTTTAAAATGATTCAAAAGTCGTTCTCTTCGGTATATGAAGACCGGCTGGTGGCTAAAGATTATATCTTTAAAATCTCCAGGCTTTTAGATATCAAGAAGAATGATTTAATCACTGGAGAAATATCGAAGATCAATTTTAACATAAATGACTCTATCAATACGGTTGTTAATAAGTATTCAAATACACGTTTAACTTCCCGTGAAGAAAAATCAATGAATTTACTCAAGAAAAAGCTTACTAAACTTTATGAAATAGAGAGCTTAGGTGATAACTCTGGGAGAGCCTTACAAATTGCAGAAGTATTAAGTGAGTTGGATAAATTAGCCGAAATACAAATGCTGGAAGCAAAAAGAGAGCTTGATAAATCGAATAGGCTTGTAGAAAGTAGTAATCTCATTTCTACATTAGAAATTTGGACATTAATTTTAATAGGAATTATAATTCAATTACTCATCTTTTTTAAACCTCTTAAATAATGGGTGTTATTTTTCTATCAGGAATTGCTCCAGATTGGTTCCCTTTAAATCGTCAGGCTCATCAATATCATTAAGTTCAGGTAGCAAAGAAAATGTTAATCCAGCACGACCGATTAGTTCTTTGGTTTGGTTAAACACTTCTGAATGACTCCAGGCACTTAATTTAAATAGTGAATCTGCCGGTTGAGATAAACCAATAAGATAATAACCTCCATCTTTTGCTGGGCCAATAACCACATCATGATTTGAAAGCTGATCAAAGGCATCATTTATAATTTGAGGTGTTAGATCATAAATATCAGTACCAATAAGCACAACCTTTTTTGCATTTTCATTGAATGACTCATTGATGGCTGTTGCCATTCGAACACCGAGTTCTTTTTTTACCTGTCGCCTCTTTTCAAAGGTGTTATTATCCCATGAATCTTCACGATCTACAAATGAAGAATAATATACTATCTTACGGGCTTTTATGTTGGCGGTAACCCGTTGTGCTCGATGAATTAAACTATAATAAATAGCCAGCGCGACATCGTCTCCTAGTTTAGTGCCAATACGAGTCTTAGTGCTACCTAATTCCGGGTTTTTAGCAAAAATAATCAGATGATTAGTCATATACTTTTACACCTTTGTGTAAGTATTTGGACCAATTCTTATTATATGTATGCACACTGTCAGTAGGTTGGTTTTTTTCATTGATAACAGTGTGATCAGTATTTTTCCAATCGAAAATGCCGCCATATAAATTGAGCACGTTATTATAACCTAACTCCTGCAACTTCTCGCCAATTTTTTCACTACGATACCCAACAGAACAATAAACTACAATCTGCTCCTCTTTAGGTATCCCCCGAACCATTTCGGGTTTAAAATCATCATAGTCAATAAATTTTGCGGCCGCAATCTTACTAACTTCATATTCTTTGGAGGATCTTGTATCCAGCAGAATTAGATTAGGATTTTTCTGTAATAAGGTGTCTAATTCAGCACTGGTCACCAATGGCACTGTATTCTTTAAAAGTGATGATACTTTTTTATTAAAATCTTCTTGTGCGTACATACTATTACAGGCTACAAGGGTAAATACTAAAAAAATGTAACTAGGCACCTTTTGCCAACCAGGGAGTTCTTTTCTTAGAAACTGCATAAATCTCATAAATTAAAACTGCTATCACCACTATATATTCTACTACAACTACTAACATGTTTTCCTGAAAACCTGTTTTGGTATACCCTAAATAAGTAAAAAATATCAACAGTGACCATACTATTGAATATCTGTATTTAGTGAAGACAGATAGAAAAATAATTGTGGTAATGTACCAGGGATGAACGATTGTTGATAACAGTAAATACGTAGTAAGTGCTAACATCATCAACTCGAATATATTGACACTTTTTCGATAAAAAATACTAAGGGCCACAATACTTAAAAAGGAGAATAGTGCCAATAACTTGCCTGCAAAACCGATGATATTATAACCTTTTATCCAAAATCCTACTTCTCTGACGATATAATATATACTGGCGTTAAACTCAAATTTTTGAAAATAAAGACCAAGGCTTTCGCTCATTCCTGTAATAAACTCAGGACGGAACAACGGAAAAAAGAATAATGACGAAAAAATCAATATTGCCAAATACCATTTTAATAAGGGTTTAGCTTTCAATCGCCTTAATAAAAGAGGTAAAAACATGATTGGAATTAACTTACTGGCAATACTAGCAGCCATAAAAAATCCTGATCTGATCATTGAATACTCATGGATCAGATAAACAGATAATAGTAAGAAGAAAATCATAAATGCCTCAAAATGAAGGTTTCCCGTTAGCTCCAGGATTACTAATGGGTTTAAAGCATAAAGTAAAATATTTCTTTTGGGCAGGTTATAACGCTGCAGCAATTTGATTCCAATGAAAATAGAGCCAACTTCCGCCAAAACGATCAATGATTTAATAATTATACAGCTTAGATAAATTGAATCAGTAACGTATGTTGATACCCAATAAACGAATTGTGCAAAAGGCGGGTAAATCGTAAAATACTCTGGTGAATTCAATTTTGAATAAAGTGGCTGATCTAACCCCGCAACTTCATTCCCTTTAATCATATAAAATGACGGCACTTCAGTGAACGGATGAATACCCGCATTTAATAATCTTCCATCCCAAATAAATCTATATATATCATCTGATAGCGAAGGAAAGGCACCAACCAATATCAACCTGATAACTATTGCCAAACCCAACAGGTAATTAATAGTTATTGCAGAATAAGAATACTTTCTAACCAGTATTAAATAGAAAATGAACACCAGACTATACGAAGAAATAAGCGTGAAGCTTTCAAATCTGTGGGTGTTAAATGCTATTTGGACATAGAGCAAAATGCTTGAGGCCATTAATAACCACAGCAGCTTATTCTTACTTTGCAGAAACAGCACCTGGAATACTCTTTATGGAATGTATAAATACCATCGCAAAACCTATAGCCAACATGAGGTGGAAAATCACTAACCCCCAGTCTTTTAAGAAAATACCACTACTTACACCAAAGAAAAAGTAGAAGCTTAGAAATGCTTCCATGATAATAAGAAAGTTAATTTTTGGCTTAATGTAGCTATTATTCTCCCAGGAATCCAACTTACTCTTAATCCCAAATTTGGGTGTTCTAATAAACTCACTTTTAAACCCAAACAAACCCTCTAAAACAGCTAGCCCATTATGAAGCGAAAGCCCCATTGAAACTGTTAAAAACATAGGATATATTTTAAAAAAGTACTTGGAAGTACCATCTGGAACCATCCTTTTTGTAGCTACCCAATAGAAAATAGTAATTGAGAAAAACCCTAGCAGAAAAATGCTACCAATGTCAAAAAGCAATTCTAACCTCGGGTTGGCATCCTTAATATAAAGCATAGGGATGCTTAAAAGAGCGGCAATTAACAAACAAACGAAAACTGAGCTGTTAAATAAATGAAAGATGGCATGCATTTTATTCCCAAACCCCATTCTTGAGCGTAAAACCTTACCCAAATTTTTACGGGCAGTTTCAGCCGCTCCTTTATTCCATCTATACTGCTGAGATTTTACAGCAGACATAATAACAGGTAGTTCTGCGGGAGCTACACAATCTTCCAGGTATTTGAATTTCCAGCCTTTTAGTTGCGCCCGATAGCTAAGATCCAAGTCTTCAGTCAACGTATCAGCAGACCAGCCACCAGCATCAATAACGCACTCTTTCCTCCACACCCCTCCTGTTCCGTTAAAATTAATAAAACTATTGGCATGGCTTCTGCCGGATTGTTCCACAGAAAAATGGGCATCCAAACCGAAAGCCTGTAGCTCAGTTAATAAAGAATAATCTCTATTTAAGTGCCCCCAGCGAGTTTGAACCACACCGGTATTTTGCTCAAACTGTGCTATAGTTTTAAGTAGGAAATCCGGTTCGGGTAAAAAATCAGAATCGAAAATAGCAATGAAGTCTCCTTTACAGATTTGCATTCCGTACTGGAGTGCGCCTGCTTTAAAGCCCTCTCGTTTAGGCCTTCTAATATGCTTAATATCCAGGCCGGTTTTTTTCAATTTGTCAACCAATGCAGAAGTAAGTTCGATTGTTTCATCTGTGGAATCGTCTAGTACTTGAATTTCTAACTTATCTTTTGGGTAAATGAATTGGGATACTTTAATGAGCAACCGCTCAACAACATATTTTTCGTTATAAATGGGTAGCTGTACCGTTACCTTGGGAAATTCTTTTAACTCAAAAGAAGGTTTACTCAGCGCCTTTTTCGATCTTAGATAATGCCAGGTCAGATTAAGTTGGCTCAGGCTGAAAATGAATATAAACAGCAGCGCAAGACTATAGGGTACAATAACTAACCACTCCATATTACAAGTACTTAAAAATGGTCCAAATTATTTTATATCCTGCCATGACAGTTCCCTTAACCGTTCCGGAAACTTTTGAAAATCCTATTCTTTTTCTATAATTCACTGGTACTTCTGTACATTTCATTTTCATTTTAGCTGCCTTCAATTGCATCTCTACAGTCCAGCCATATGTTTTGTCTTTCATATTCAATGCTATTAAACTTTCATATTTAATAGCCCTGAATGGACCCAAATCAGTAAAATTTACATTATAAAACAACTTTAATAATCCTGTAGCCAACCAGTTTCCAAAAACTTGCTGCGGTGTCATTGCTCCTTTCTCTTTGTTGCCCAATGCTCTCGACCCAATCACCAAATCCATGTCCTGTTCAATGATAGGTTTTATTAAATCCCTCATTTCCTCAGGATAGTCAGAGTAATCTGCATCTAAAAATACAATAATATCAGGTTTGTTTTCTTGTTTTTTGATATACTCAATACCCTTCAGGCAAGCCCTGCCATATCCTTTAACTTCTTCCCTCAGAACAGTTGCCCCAGCCTTAGCTGCTGCTTTTTCAGTATCATCAGTAGAAGCATTATTGACTACAATTACTTCATCTACAATATCATTGGGTATCTCTGCTATAACAGAACCCACTCCGTTTTCTTCATTAAAGGCTGGTATAATTACCTTAACAAGTTGCTTCATACAAGGTTGCAAAGTAAGCCAATCCTAACTATGTGCAAAGTCATATCAATGACAGATAGTTATCTAGGTAAATTAATTTGAAAAGTCACGCCATTGCGGGCATTCAGAAGGGATATATTGCCATGCAGCTTTTCAAGAGCAAGTTTTACTGCATACAGCCCAAGGCCGGAACCTTGAGATTTCTCATTCCCTCTTTTAAACATATCAAAAATGGTATTTTGTTGATCTGCATCTATTCCTAGTCCATTGTCCTTGTAAGTAATTCTAATGTGTTTTTGCCCTACAAGTTCGGTTGTTAAATGAATCTTGACATTTTCACCATCACGATACATGATTGAATTTTTTACTAGCTCAGAGAAAAGCACATTCAGTATCGTTCTGTCACTTTTAATGAGTGCATTATCTCCAAAAATTAGGTCAACATCACTAAAATCTAGCTTTTTACATTGGTCTGCCACAACTTCATCAAATACCTCACGAATACTCAACTGTACCCAGTCCAACTCTTGCTTTTTAATTTCAAATACAGCATTAATCCCCCGTACTCTCGTCTCCAGTTGATTGACACTTGCATGAATAAAGTTGTAGTAATCTATTCCATTAGTAATGTCTGCTTGCGCTAAATTCACTACGCCCTTCAATGAAGCAATGGGCCCTTGAATGTCGTGCGATGATCTATATAGAAATGTTTCTAAATCCTGATTGGCCTCCAGGAGCTCTTTAGTGCGTTTTTTTACTTGTTTATCCAACGTGTCATTTCGTGCTTGTATAATTAAGTTAGCTTTTTCAAGTTTTAAGTTCGCCTCTTTAATCATCTCATTCTGAATTTCAATTTCTTCATTGCGTTCTTCCAAAAGCAGCTGATTCTGTTCCTCTTTGGTCAAAACATTTCTCATATAAGAAAACAATAAAATCATAAAAGGAACGAATAACACAGATGCCACCAGTATATTTTTTATAAGATCTGAGTGGGCTTCTTCCAGAAATGAATCAAACTCCTGATCTACTTGTAATATTGCTACCACTTCACCCTTCGAATTTTTTATTGGAGCAAAAGCACTTAACCAGGTACCATTTTCTGTTTTATACTCATCAATTACACCACCAATATTATAATTCATTCTTAGCTCCGTAGGATAATTCACAAACATGTGTCTGTAATACGGTTCATCTGAAGAAGTGACTATAAATTCATATTCATTATGATCGGCATTAAAAACCATGGTATAGATAGGGCTGGCGATTTCATTAATTCTTTTAATTCTTTTGAGCTGAGCGTGCAGCTTATGGTAAACAGAATCGTCTTTGGATGAACGTACATCATTTTTACTATTGAAAGTATTAACAACATACTCATGTGCATCACCATCAATTTGTTCACTTGCAGTGATTGAAATGGCTCTCAGTTTTTGTAGGATCAGTTGTTTTGTTTTTTCTCTCTGAAGTAAATGAGTAGATGAAATCAAATAGACTAGTAAAATACCAATTGCTGATAGCACTACTAGAATGAATCGGTTTCTTCGCCTCAACTTTTTTACCAATCTAGACATGTCGTTCTTAAACGCCATTTAAAGGGTCTAGTTGAGCGAAATAAGTCTTACAACCGACAGAACATAAAAAAAGCAACCCAATATGTCAGGTTGCTTTCATTTGTAAGCATAAACTCAATTAGTATGCTCTGGCGAACACTACCTTGCCTTTTGATGGTCTTCCGCTGTAGATGCACTTACCTGCTTCTTCCTTAAAATCTAAAGGGATACATCTAATGGTAGCTTTAGTTTCTTCCTTGATCCTCTCTTCAGTTTCAGATGTGCCATCCCAGTGAGCCATTACAAACCCGGCCTTCTCATCAAGTACTTTCTTAAACTCATCGTATGTATCTACTTCGCTGGTATTATTTGCCCTGAAATCAAATGCTCGCTTATAGATATTTTCCTGAATTTCTGTCATTAGATTTTTAATGTAGGCGGCAGCCTCTGCCAGAGGAATAACTTTTTTCTCTTTTGTATCTCTGCGCGCAATTTCTACTGTGCCATTTTCAAGGTCTCTTGGGCCAATAGCCACTCTCACTGGTACACCCTTCAATTCATATTCGGCAAACTTCCAGCCCGGAGAACTCGTGTCCCTGTCATCAAACTTCACAGAAATGTTATCTGCACTAAGCTCCACTTTCAATTGATTTGCCACTTCGGCTATTTGTGCAAGTTGCTCATCCCCTTTAAAAATTGGTACAATCACCGTTTGTATTGGTGCCAATTTTGGTGGCAATACCAACCCCTCGTCATCTGAGTGTGCCATAATTAATGCGCCCATTAAGCGAGTGCTCACACCCCAGGATGTACCCCATACATAGTCTTCTTTCCCGTCTTTTCCGGCAAACTTCACATCAAATGCTTTGGCAAAATTCTGACCTAGAAAGTGCGAAGTACCTGCCTGCAATGCCTTACCATCCTGCATTAACGCTTCAATGCAATAGGTATCTAATGCTCCTGCAAATCTTTCTGATTCAGATTTCACCCCTTTCAGAACAGGCATAGCCATAAACTTCTCAGCAAACTCGGCATATACTTCCAACATTTGTTTGGTTTCTGCAATTGCCTCCTCTTTTGTGCTATGTGCTGTGTGGCCTTCCTGCCATAAAAACTCAGCCGTTCTTAAAAACAACCTCGTTCTCATTTCCCATCGCACTACGTTAGCCCATTGGTTAATAAGCAACGGTAAATCCCTATATGACTGAATCCAGTTTTTATATGTACTCCAAATCACAGCTTCACTCGTTGGTCTTACAACTAATTCCTCCTCTAATCTCGCATCAGGGTCAACAATTAGTTTTCCCTTATTGTCAGGATCATTTTTTAGTCTGTAATGTGTTACTACAGCACATTCTTTGGCGAAGCCTTCGGCATTTTTTTCTTCCGCTTCAAAGAGGCTCTTAGGTACAAACAATGGAAAATACGCATTTGAATGACCTGTTTCCTTAAACATTTTGTCCAATGCAGCCTGCATTTTTTCCCAAATACTAAAACCATATGGCTTAATAACCATACAACCTCTAACTGCTGAATGCTCAGCTAAATCAGCTTTTTTAACCAATTCATTATACCATTGAGAATAATCTTCACTTCTTTTTGGTAATCCTTTCGCCATAATTAAGGTTTGGTATGTTTTTTGTTTATTTTGAAGTAATTAATTTGTTGCTGGCAAATATAAGGATATAAAAAGCCTTATATTGGAATTACTAAGCAATAAATTACGTTTAGAAACAAAAGGAAAGTGCCATGAAAACGACAATTAAATTTACTTCAATTCTGTTCTTAGTTGGAATCGTAATTTCGAGTGTAAGTATTGCACAAGAAAATGACGATCTGTATTTCACACCAAAAGACCGGGAAGCAAAAAAGAAGGCACGCAAGGAAATTAGTGCTCAGCCTCAGGTAGAAGATGTTAAAACCAATTTTAACGATGTGGCTCCTGAGACCAGCTATTCACAAAAAAATGTAAACCCAGAATATGTAGCTAAATATTCCGCTGAATCTTATCAAGAGGATAATGGATACTATGAGGATGATTATTACGTGGATAACCCTGAAAATAATGGTCAAAACCCACCTGTGGTTAATAATTATTACTATTCTAACCCAGGTTTTAACAATGGATTTTATGGCAATAATTGGGGTGGATTTTACGATCCATGGTATGGTCCAGGAATTATTGGTCGTCCGGGATGGTCCGTTTCAGTTGGTTTTGGTACTGGCTGGGGCTGGGGCTGGAATGATTGGAGATGGAGAAATCGTTGGGGCTGGAGATCTGGCTGGAATGTGGGTATAGGTTACGGCTGGGGAGGCGGATGGTACGACCCATGGTTTTACGGTGGTGGCTGGGGCTGGAATGACCCTTTCTTTAACCCTTACAGAAATAATGTAATTGTTATTAATAACGTTGAAACGAGAAGTAACAGAAGTTTTAGAAGAGGTGTTGGTTCTTCCAGAAGTACAGGTACTGTTAACTCAAGCCGTTCAACAAGGTCACGAGTTGCTTCAAATGATGGTGTATCTAATGGTAGAACTACCGGCAGAGTTGATAACTCAAACAGTAGGGTTGATAACAGATATACCAGAAATGCTGCAAGTAGATCATCTTACTACAGAAGGTCTCAACCATCTTCTGAAGTAAATTCTGAGGCTACTAATTCAAGATCTTCATACAGCAGGTCTTCTTACGACAGATCAAATTCATCTGGTTCAAGATCGAATTCGACATATAGCAGGCCTTCGAACGGTTCAAGAAGTGGCAGTTATGGTTCTTATCCTAATTCCAGAACAAGATCATCAGGTAGCTATGGTAATTCTCCACAGAGAAGATCGTCAGGTTGGAGCACGCCTAGCTCTGGAAGCAGATCAGGAAGCTATTCCAGACCGAGCTCTGGAAGTAGATCTGGGAGTTACTCACGACCAAGTTCAGGTTCCAGATCTTCTGGGGGTAGCCGAATGTCATCAGGCTCTTCAGGCAGCAGAAGTAGTGGTGGCTCCAGATCATCTGGCGGATCGCGTTCTTCAGGAGGTTCAAGGAGAGGTAACTAATCTGAAATTATTAAGCAAAGAAAACGCTAGGTCATGAAAAAAGTAATTGCGCTTATTGGTATAAGCATGGGAATGTTTTGTCTAAACAACGTGCAAGCTCAAGATGCAGGTAATTTTGTTGGAACAGCACTTGATTTGAGCCGGACAACACCAGGTGGTAGTGCAAGGATGTTAGGAATTGGTGAAGCTCAAACTTCCCTGGGAGGTGATATCAGTTCAGCGTCTTCTAATCCGGCAGGTTTGGGGTTTTTCAATAAGTCTGAGTTTTCATTTACCCCTGCCTTTAATTACTTAAATACAACCAGCGAATACCTTGGCTCAAGCACTTCTGATGCTCGCCTGAATTTTAACTTTAGCAATTTAGGTGCTGTGATTAAATATGGCTCTGGATCAGGTTCATTTAAAGGCGGATCATTTGGAATTAGCATTAATAGAATTGCAGATTTTCAAAATCAGATCACTTACGAGGGCAATAGTTTTAACCAATTAGATAGCAATGGTGAGATTATTTTTGACCCAAACAGACCTGCTGATATTGTTGAATATGCCGCATTAAATGCATTTACAAGCAACGGGTCCGATATAAGCTTTGACAATGATTTTGCAGAGCTGGCATTTGAAACATTTCTTATAAGTCCTTTCAGTATCGATGGCAATAACTTTGTTGATAGGGATTATTACGCAGTAGAAGATGATGGAAGCTTCCCTCAAGATAATAACGGGAATGACATTTTCATTCCTGCCTATACTGAGCCTGACTTCCCAACATTTCAGACGGAGAATATTAGATCTACTGGAGCAATGTACCAAACATCATTCAGTTATGGCGCTAACTTTGACGATAGAATATATTTCGGAGGTGGTATAGGACTAATTACAATGACAAGGGAAGTGAATAGAGAATATATTGAAATTCCAACGAATGCAGAATTAAGTAGCCTTGTATTAGAAGATAATTATGAGCAAAATGGTACTGGTGTCAATGCCACATTTGGAGTGATTGGAAGACCAATGCCACAAGTACTTTTAGGTGCCTCTTATACAACGCCCAGTATTATATCTATTGAACAAATCAGAAGTGTAACACTCACTGCAAACTATTTATTTGCAACCAATTTCAGGGAACAAACTGAGTCTTTCGGTTTCGATTACGAGGCATTCAATTTCACAATAACTACTCCATCTAAACTTAGGGCTGGTGCTACCTACTTTTTAGGAAAATCAGGTTTTATTACCGGGGATATAGAAAGAATAAATTATGCAGGAGCTAACCTTTCTAATTCAGAATCAGGCGTTTCATTTTCCCAAGCCAATTCAGACATCAATCAGCTGGAATCGGTAATCAACTATCGATTAGGTGCTGAATTTAGATATGAAATGTTCAGGCTTAGAGCGGGCTTTGCCAGAATGGACGACCCTGTAAAGAACGACATTGACGAAAGTGAGAATCGGATAACGTTTGGAGGTGGAATAAGAACGGAAGACTATTTTGTTGACATGGCCGTTTCAACTTCAAATGGAAGAAATTCAACCGTTTCACCATATCCTGGACAAGTGGCTACAGTAGAAAATAAGAATACCGCAGTATCATTTACGGTTGGGTTCTTTTTTTAGAACATCTCTAATATCTTCTGCAAATAATTCATCTGAAACCAAATGAAAACGGGCTTGCTCGTAATTGGCTCTTCTTTGAGATAAAAGCGATTCAAGTGTTGTGTTAATATCCTCTTTTTGAAATAAAGGCCTTTTTTCAATCGCAGACTGATTCATTCTTTTAGCAAGAGCTGCAATCGAAATATCTAGAAAAACTGTGATTGCAGCCTGGTTCATTATTTCCATGTTATTAAAAAAACATGGAGTTCCGCCCCCTGCTGCCAGCACATATTTATCTTGAGTCTGACAGAATTTCTTCAATGTTTCAGCCTCCAAATTTCTAAAAGACTCTTCACCTTCCGTTTCAAAAATCTGAAGAATAGTCATTCCTGAAGCCAGTTCAATCACTTGGTCTAAATCATAAAAAGGTAAATTCAAGTAATCAGCAACCTCTTTTCCCAAGGTTGTCTTGCCCGACCCGGGCATACCAATAAGTATAATTTTATCTGGTAAGTTCATTTGCCATTTCAGCCGATGGAACATCATTATGATGCCATTTCCCCAACACTACCCCATCTTGCAGCAGCATGATACCTGGATTCGATCGAATCATCGCTTTTAGCACAGTGGCATCCGTAAAGTAATAAGGAACCGCTAATTGATATTCATGTCTGAAAACCTCAAAGTCTGCTTCTGATGAAGAAGTAAGAACCATCGGGTCAATACCGTCTAACCCTTCAACCAACTTATTAATGGCATTCATTTTATCCTGATCATTAAACGATGCATCATAGAAAACCAGTAATAGTTTGGCGCCAGAAAAAGTTTCTTCTGTGTAGTCATTTCCATCTGTACCAACCACTTGGTAATCGGTTATTTTGGGTGTAGAAGCCTTTTCATTTAGCAATTCGGCACTTACATACTCATACCCATCTTTTGGCAGCAGATATTTAGTTGATTTTACGGTTTCACCATCTTTCTTAAAAGTGTATTCCAAAATTGGAGCTTCCTCTGCAATCATCTTTTCAGGAATACTATTTCCAATTTTATAAGGCCTGAAATCAATAAAAGGTAAGTGACGAATGGCGGTAATTCCAAGAATGAAACTTACAACGGTTGTTGCTATAATTATAGCATTCGCTGGCCTTGTACGAAGAACTGATTCATAACCATTTCGGTACCAGAACAGATGTGCAACAAACACGATTAATATCAAATCTTTATAAAATGATTGCCATGGAGTAAGTGGTATGGCATCGCCAAAACAACCACAGTCCGTCACTTTATTAAAGTAGGCAGAATAAAAGGTAAGAAATGTAAAGAAGACCATGAGCGCCATCATCACACTCATCGACCATTTCATTTTATAATTAATTAGAACAGCAACCCCTAAAACAACTTCTAAAATGATTAAGATCATTCCTATAGGAAGTGCAAATGGAATAAATATTTCAAAGAAAGATCCGAAATCGGAAGAGAAAACTTCGAAGTATTCCTGAAGCTTAATTTTGGTACCCACAGGGTCATTCAACTTGATCAACCCAGAAAATATGAACAGTCCGCCTACAAAAATTCTTGAAAATAGATCAATCGCCTTTTTGAACATATTAAATAAAGTTTGATTTGATTAACGCAAATACAGAGTAATTAAGCATATCTTGATAGTTGGCTTCCACCCCTTCAGAAACTAAGGTTTTGCCTGCATTATCCTCAATTTGCTTTACTCGGTATAATTTCATTAATATAATATCGGTAATTGAACTCACCCGCATATCTCGCCAGGCTTCGCCATAATCATGGTTTTTATTTTTTAACAAGTCCAATGTATCATTAACAACCTGGTCATATAAGGGTTCCAAATCCTTATACGGAATTTCAGTTCTTTTGTCACCTTCTAATCGTAACTGCAAAATCGCAATAATGCAGTAGTTGATTATGCCTACAAATTCGTTGGTACTATCTTCTTCAATTTTTTGAATTCCCTTTTCCTGAATAGACCTAATTCTTTGTGCTTTTATGAAAATTTGATCGGTAATAGAGCTTAACCTGAGAATTCTCCAGGCTGTACCATAATCTTTTGTTTTCTTTTCAAAAAGCGCTTTACACTCCTTAATTACCTGCGTATATTCGCTGACAGTTTGGTCTATCAAAACAATAAATTTTAGTTGTTAAAACCCATTTTTAAGGTGGCGCAAGATACATTTTTTTCAAGTAAAAAGACACTCAACATCCGCGGAAATGCGATTACATTAGATTCTCCGATTGTAATGGGAATACTCAATGTGACACCTGACTCATTCTATGCGGGAAGCAGAGTAGGAATTGAAAAAAATATCATTGCCAAAGCAACAACAATGGTCCATGATGGTGCTTCTATTTTAGATGTCGGGGGTTATTCTACCAGGCCGGGCGCTGCAGAAATACCACTACACGATGAAATTAACAGGGTTGTGCCTGCCATTGAAAGCATCAGAAAGGAGTTGCCAAATGTCTATATTTCTATTGATACATTTAGGCCAGAAGTGGCAAAAGCTGCTTTTGACGCTGGGGCTGATATTATTAATGACGTATCAGGAGGCGAAATGGATTCCGGAATGTTTGATCTTCTTGCGCATATTAATGTACCTTATGTTTTAATGCACATGCGAGGTACGCCACAAACCATGACCCAGCATACCCATTACGATAACCTGATTTTAGAAATTATTGACTATTTCCAGAAAAAAGTTACCGAATTAAGGAGCAGAGGTATTAAAGATATTATCATTGATCTGGGATTTGGCTTTGCTAAAACTGTTGATCAAAATTTTGAGCTTCTAAAAAAACTCAACGAATTTAAAACTTTAGAGCTGCCTGTTCTCGTTGGTATATCTAGGAAGTCCATGATTTACAAGTCGTTAGGGACTACAGCAGACAATGCTTTGAATGGAACTACTGCTTTAAATATGATAGCTTTGCGAAATGGGGCATCTATTTTGCGTGTGCATGATGCAAAAGAAGCAGCAGAAACTGTCAAATTGTTTAATTTAACGTATATTAAATAGACTAAAAATATAAAATTGATTTTATCATTCAGCATAGGGTTTCTTGAAGTTAGTTGGGTAGATGTTATCGACATACTATTAGTGAGTGTGTTGTTGTATCAGGTCTACAAACTCATGCGGGGTAGTGTGGCTGTTACCATCTTTTTAGGCGTATTGGCGCTATACCTCATATACCTTATTGTACGTGCTGCACAGATGGAACTTCTAGGCTTGATTTTAGGCCAGTTTATGGGAGTCGGAGTACTGGCTGCTATAATCCTTTTTCAACCAGAAATACGTAAGTTTTTACTTCTCATTGGCAAAACAACAGATTTCAATAAAAGCACATCATTCTTTAAAAACGTTTTTTTGGGAAAAGGCCGAGAGCATGATGAGCTGTTTAATATTACTCCTGTCATTGAAGCAGCAAAAACCTTAGGAGGAACCAACACTGGAGCATTGATTGTATTCTCACGAGATTCTGAGCTAAAATTTTATGCAGAATCGGGTGATGTCATTGATGCACATTTATCAAAAAGATTGTTACTTTCTATATTCAACAAGTACAGCCCACTGCATGACGGTGCTGCCATTATCCACAAAGGCAAAATAAAAGCTGCCAGATGTGTGCTTCCGGTATCAGAATCTGATAGCCTTCCTGCTCAATTTGGCTTACGGCACAGAGCAGCTATGGGTATGTCGGAAGTAACAGATACGGCCATTTTAGTGGTTTCTGAAGAAACAGGTCAACTATCGCTTACGAGAAATGGTAAGTTACATAGTAACCTTTCTCCTCAGGAGTTGCGAAAACATATTCAGGAATACCTTACAGCCAGGCCCGAGGAAAAAGAAGAAACAAAAAATGAGGTTGCTGAAAGTAAGAGTAAAACTGTCAACAACCCCATTCGTAGTGAAGCGAAGGCTTAAATCATTTTATCACACCCAATTCCTTACCTACTTCTATAAATGCAGTTATAGCTGTATCTAAGTGATGCTGCTCATGTGCAGCAGAAATCTGCACCCTAATTCTGGCCTGCCCTTTTGGAACTACCGGATAGAAGAAGCCAATCACATAAATTCCTTTCTCCAACAAAGCATCTGCCATTTTTTGAGCAAGAGGCGCATCATACAACATGATTGGAACGATCGGGTGAACTCCTGGCTTTATATCAAATCCAGCGGCAGTCATTTTTTCCCTGAAGTACTTCGTGTTTCTCTCCAACTTGTCTCGCAAGTCTGTTGTTTCGCTCAACATGTCAATGACAGCAATAGAAGCGCCTGTTATTGATGGTGCTAATGTATTAGAGAACAAATACGGTCTTGATCTTTGTCGCAGCAATTCAACTATCTCTTTTCTGCCTGAAGTAAATCCACCAGAAGCACCACCCAAAGCTTTTCCTAGTGTTCCTGTGATAATATCCATTCTGCCCATTACACCACAATGTTCATGAACGCCTCTGCCCGTTTTACCTATAAATCCGGTAGAATGGCATTCATCACTCATAACCATAGCCTTATATTTTTCCGCCAAATCACAAATCTTGTCTAATTGAGCAATGGTTCCATCCATGGAAAAAACACCATCGGTAACTATCATTATTTGTTCTGCACCGGCTTCCCTCGCTTCTTTCAATTTGGCCTCTAGATCATCCATGTCATTATTATTGTATCGATAGCGCATTGCCTTACACAATCGCACGCCATCAATAATAGAAGCATGGTTCAATGCGTCAGAAATAATAGCATCTTGTGGGCCTAATAACGGCTCAAATACGCCCCCGTTGGCATCGAATGCTGCCGCATAAAGTATGGTATCTTCTGTGCCAAGAAATTCAGAAATCTTCTTTTCCAATTCTTTATGTATATCTTGCGTGCCGCAAATAAATCGTACAGAAGACATTCCGTATCCATGCGTATCAATGGCTTTTTTGGCTGCTTCTATCACTTTAGGGTGCGATGACAACCCTAAATAATTATTCGCACAAAAATTAATAACCTCCTTGCCCTGTGTGGTTTTAATCTCAGCGCCTTGTGGGGTAGCAATGATACGTTCCGACTTATAGAGGCCGGCTTTCTTTATGCCTTCAATTTCTTTAACTAGTTTTTCTTTTAATGTATACATTCTAATCTTCAGTTTTAGGTCTTTTAATTACAGGTTTAGCCTGTTTTTTAATAACGGGTTTTACGGCCCCAGGTGCCTTTGGCTTAACCATTGGTCTTTTTATATTCTTTGGTTTATTATCACTTTCAATCAGATCGCCTGACACTTCCAACAAATACTTTCTCCTTAAGTTATTGATCAAAAATAACTTTTGTGAAGTAAAACTATTCGGATGCATTTGGGCGAATTCCTCCTGAAACTTGGTGAACTGTACTTCATCACCTGCTTTGTATAAGACAGGGTCAATTTTTTTTGACTTTAGGTATTCGATAAAATCCATGAATAGCAAATATATGACTTGCTTGCTCAAAGCGCGAACAGAATTTCAATCGTTTGAATGAAATGTCTAAATTCGCACCGAGCAATAATTAACTATGGATAGAATACTTGTGATTGGTGCCTTGGGGCAACTTGGGTCTGAATTAAGTTTAGCGCTTCGCGATATTTATGGTAGAGACAATGTAATTATTACCGATATCAAAGAACCATCTGGTAAGTTGGCTGATGGGCCATCAGAAATTCTCAATGCTATGGATCGGGAAAAACTTTTCGAATTAGCAGATAAGCATCAAATAACACAAGTATATCATTTGGCGGCCATTCTATCTGCAAAAGGTGAATCTGACCCAAAATTCGCGTGGCAGTTAAATATGGATAGCCTTATCCATGTTTTAGATCTTGCCAAAGAAAAAAATCTTAAGCGAGTTTATTGGCCTAGCTCAATAGCAGTATTTGGGCCCTCAACGCCAGTTGATAAAACACCGCAACATACAGTGATGGACCCAAACACCATCTATGGAATAAGTAAACTGGCTGGTGAGAGATGGTGTGAGTACTATCACAATAAATATGGTGTAGATGTTAGAAGCTTAAGATACCCTGGATTAATTGGCTATAAAGCAAAGCCGGGTGGTGGAACTACTGATTATGCTGTAGACATTTATTACAAAGCATTGGAAGAAGGTAAATATGAGTGCTTCTTATCAGAAAATACCTATTTACCCATGATGTATATGGATGATGCTGTGAAGGCTACTATTGATTTGATGCAGGCGGAGGAAAGCGATGTTAAAGTAAGATCCAGCTATAATATAAGTGCCATTAGTTTTTCCCCTAAAGAAATAGCTGAATCCATTAAAAAAGAAATGCCTGAGTTTGAAATTTCTTACTCACCGGATTTCAGACAAAAAATTGCTGATTCATGGCCTAATTCAATTGACGATAGTAGCGCCAGAAGTGATTGGGGTTGGTCTCACCAATTTGACTTAGATAAAATGACGGCTGAAATTCTATCAGGTTTAAAAGAATTATTGAACAATCAAACGACCTGATCTTTCAGTAGTCGCAGAGAAAACCTTTACAAAATAGAGCCCTGGTTTCACATTATCATTTAAGGTGAAGTCGAATTGTGAGCCTGCGAATGTTTTAGATATTATAGTTTCTCCCAAGATATTCACCAAAAGCAGTGTAAGTACTTCAGAATCTTCAGCAGTGGTTAAAATGGTTACTATTCCACCTGGTTTTGCCGGATTTGTAAAAACTAATTTACCCTCTTCCAAAGAAGTGAAATCAACTGCAACAGGTGAAAACGTTTCTGAAGTACCATCAAAATCTGTTTGTTTCAAGCGATAGTAAGAACGACCGAATGATGGTTTTTTGTCAGTGTAAGAATATTCTAATTGATCTATGCTGTTGCCGGCACCATTAACAGTTGTTAGTAGTGAATAATTAATACCATCAATTGATTTTTCAATACTGAAATAATCATTGTTAATTTCTGTGTAGGTTGACCAATTTAGTTCAATAATTTGAACTGACGGTTGTGCATAAAAGTAAGCCAATTCAATGGGTAGAGCACTTTCTGTACAGAGCCCAGAACCTGCAGGTTCACAACTTCCATCAACATTAAATGAAGGACAGGTACCACTAGCATCGCAAGTTGTATTTCCACCATTATTAATACTTCCTGCTGATATTGAACCATTCCCATCTATTTCTACATCTTGATCAGTTCCACCTCCTCGTTCACCAAAATCAAGGATTCCACCGACTATTAGATTTCCTTCTATGCTCAGTTGTCGTTCTTGATTAGAGTTACCAACTATTACTAAATTGCCTGTTATTTCAAATGTTACTCCTGAAATGATTTCAAAAATGCTACCTGGAGCATTTAAATTTAAAATTAAGTCTCCATTTATCTTAACATTTTCATCTATCTGGAATGTATCACTATTACCTATTACTGTTGAAACACAGCCAGTAGTTTCATAAACATCGGC
Organism: Fulvivirga sp.; assembly: GCF_040220315.1. Taxonomy (GTDB): domain Bacteria; phylum Bacteroidota; class Bacteroidia; order Cytophagales; family Cyclobacteriaceae; genus Fulvivirga. Next base: position 23,131 of record NZ_JAVJUY010000051.1, on the reverse strand, counting down.
ATTTAATGAGAAATCACCTAAACATTCGTTTGAAAACTGACCTGTTCTTGTTCCGCCTTGTGAGAAACCGCAGGTAATATCAACAGGTGTACAAGTAGCTGTTACTTGCGCCTTCATTGACTCCACAAATATTGACAGTATGATTACTAATAAGGTCTTTTTCATATCTAACTAAATACTTTGAATTACTTTAAAGTAACTCGAATAATTCATCCAATAATCAGCAAAGAAACAATTAATGTACCACAGTAAAAAGACCTTAGTTTATGGGCTTAAAGCTACATTTACCATTTAATTAATCCCGATTTGGGAATTGGTGCCTTATTTTGATTAAGTGTTTGCAAATACTATTTCGAAAAGTAACTTTAAATCGAATATCAAAATTGAATCATGGCAACATATCAAAACATAATTACCGAATTTAATGAAGGCATTTTACTTGCAACTATTAATAGACCTACAAGTCTAAATGCTTTGAATATCGCAACAATTGATGACTTAAAAACTTTAATAACTGAAGTGTATGATAATGAAGAGGTAAAGGCATTAATTCTTACAGGTGCGGGTGAAAAAGCATTTGTTGCTGGAGCAGACATTACTGAAATAGCAGATTTAGATGAGATGAATGCACGTAATTTTGCTGAAAATGGACAGGAGGTATTCGCACTTTATGAAAACTGTCCTAAACCGGTTATTGCAGCCGTAAACGGTTTTGCTCTAGGTGGTGGTTGCGAATTGGCAATGGCATGCCACATGAGAATTGCAACCAATAATGCAAAATTCGGTCAACCTGAAGTTAATCTTGGTATTATACCTGGTTATGGGGGCACACAAAGGCTAACGCAACTAATTGGCAAGGGGAAAGCTTTTGAGCTAATGATGACGGGAGACATGATTTCTGCCGAAGAAGCCAAATCTTTAGGATTGGTAAATCATGTAGTACAATCCAACGAAGAGCTTCTGGAATTATGTAATAAAATCCTTTCAAAAATCCTTTCAAAAGCTCCATTGGCTGTAGGTATGGTAATTGACTGTATCAATGCTGTTTTCTCGGATGAAGATGGCTTTCAAACCGAAGCCAACGCCTTTTCACATTGTACAAAAACTGAGGATTTTGCCGAAGGCACCAGTGCTTTTCATGAAAAAAGAAAGCCTGAATTTAAAGGTGAATAATTCTACAACTCAATAATGGGCCAACTTAGAAGTCTAGCTGGACAAACAGCCATTTACGGTGTTAGTAGCATTCTGGGCAGAATCATTAACTATCTACTTGTAGGACTTCACACTGCTATTTTTCTTCCTGAGCAATTGGGTATTGTTGCTAGTCTTTTTGCCTATACGGCCATTTTTTTAGTGATCTATACTTTTGGAATGGAGACAACATTTTTCAGGTATGCAAAAGATAACCTAGAAAATGCCTATGCCTCAACATGTACCGTTGTAATTGTAGTAAGTACTTTACTATCATCGCTCATTTATTTTAACTCAGGATTTCTTGCTCCTCTTATCGGATACCCTTCAGCAGCAGAATACATCGAATGGTTGGCCATCATACTATGGATTGATAGTATACTGGCCATACCTTTTGGCAGATTGAGATTTGAGAATAAGGCTAAAAAATTTGCATCTGTTAAAATTGCCAATATACTCATTAATATAGGGCTTCAATTTGCATTTTTACTAGTTATTCCTGCCATTGATCCTACCTTCGAAATTTCTATTGGATCCATTTTTCTGGCTAACCTTGTAGCTAATGCCTTAATGATTTTAATGCTTTATAAAGAAGTTTTAAAAATCAGGTTTAACTGGGACAAACATGTGATGCGCACCATTCTGACCTACTCTACACCTATTTTTTTAATGGGTTTAGCTGGTATGATGAATGAACAACTTGACAAAATTCTTATCGAGCATTTTCTTCCAGATTCATATTACACAACTATGGATAGCACTGCCGCCACAGGTGTCTATAGTCAAACCTTTAAATTAGGCGTGCTAATGATGCTTGCCGTTCAAGCATTCCGTTATGCTGGTGAGCCTTTCTTTTTTTCACAGGCAGACGATAAAAAAGCCCCTGAGCTTTTCGCTCGTGTTATGCACTATTTTGTGCTTTTTGGCCTCTTGTTATTTGTGGTCGTAAGCTTAAATGTAGATTTCATTGCCTCAATCTTTTTAAGACAACCTGAGTATCGTGTGGCGCTCTACCTTGTTCCATTAATTCTTTTTGGAAAACTTATATACGGAGTTTATTTGAACCTAAGTATATGGTTTAAGATTACTGATAAAACAAAATATGGTTTGTATTTTAGCATAGTCGGACTAATCGTAACTCTTTTAGGAAATATACTTTTATTGCCCAAAATAGGTCTTTTAGGCTGTGCTATAAGTATAATTTGCTGCTACAGCGCCATGTGCATTGTATGCTTTATTATTGGACAAAAGCACTTTCCTATTCCGTATAAATTTGTCAAACTTCTTCCTTATGTCATTTCAGCCGTATTGTTGGTTTATTTAGGACAATTATTCCGGCATCCGAATTTTACAGTAGATACTATCATCAACCTCATTATCTCAGCTATTGTTACCGTTGCTCTTTGGGTAATTGAAAAAAAACAATTGTCAGCACGAAAGGTCTAAATTTTCTTAGTTTTGAGGCTCGATAACTGAAATAAATTCTGCAATGAATATAATCATACCTATGGCCGGTCGGGGTACTCGGCTTAGACCACATACCTTAACAACTCCAAAACCTTTAATTCCTATTGCAGGCAAGTCAATTGTGCATCGTTTGGTTGAAGATATAGTAGAGGTTTGTTCAGAAACTATTCAACGTATTGGATTTGTCATTGGCCGCGACTTTGGAAAAGAAGTAGAAGCTGATTTAAAATCTATTGCAAAATCAGTAGGTGCAGAAGGTCATATATTTTATCAGGATGAAAAACTGGGAACAGCACATGCCATTCTTTGCGCTCAGGATTTACTTGAAGGCAATGTAATTGTTGCATTTGCTGATACATTATTTAAGGCTGATTTTAAGCTTGATTCAAGCAAAGATGGAATCATTTGGGTTCAGCAAGTGGATGACCCCTCAGCTTTTGGTGTAGTTCAAACAGACGAAGGCATCATTACCGGATTTGTTGAAAAACCGACAGATTTCGTTTCAGACCTGGCAATTATCGGAATCTATTATTTTAAAAATGGAGCGTTTTTAAGATCCGAACTTCAATATTTAATTGATAATGAAATTAGTGAGAAGGGTGAATATCAACTCACCAACGCCCTAGAAAATATGAAAAACAAAGGTTCAAACTTTGTGCCAGGGCAAGTGAGCGAATGGCTTGATTGTGGCAATAAAAATGCAACAGTATATACAAATAAGAGATATTTGGAATTTATAAAAGATAAAGATTTAATTGCAAAATCAGCCTCTATAAAAAATTCAGTAATTATACCACCAGTTTATATTGGAGAAAAGGCCGTTGTCGAAAATTCGATTGTTGGCCCGCACGTTTCTTTAGGAAATAAATCATCTATCAAGAATTCGATTGTTCAGAATAGTATTATTCAAACCTATACAACCATAAATAATTCGAATTTAAAAAACTCAATGTTGGGTAATCACGTTACCCTTGAAGGTAAATCGGACGATCTAAGTGTTGGCGACTACAACACTATTTCTTAAATCATTTAATGGCAAAACAGTTATTATATCACTTTTGTATAGCCACTTTTCTTCTATTAAGTAGTATCCAGGTTATAGGGCAAAAGAAAGGAAAGAATTGGGAAACAAAACTTCGAGAGGCTGAATTTTACTTCACTGAAGGTGAGAAATATTATATTCTTGAAGACTATTCCAAGGCTTTGGTTCTTTTCCAAAAGTCATTGGATATTAATGATGAAAACGCAACCGTTTATTATAAAATCGGGCAGATTTATGCCAAAGGAAATGAATTACAAAAGGCGCTTGAAAATGCATTGCGCGCACTGGAGTTGAATGATAGCAACAAGTATTTTTACATTCTGGTAGCTGATATATATACTCAATTAGGCAACTTCCCTAAAGCCGCTGACACTTATGAAGAGTTGATTGAACGGGTAGATAATACTGAGATCTACCTATTTGAATTAGCAGCACTATACCTTTACCAACAACGATATGACGATGCTATTGCCACATACAACAAGGTAGAATATTCATATGGAATCTCAGAAGAAATAATTTTTCAAAAACAGAAAATTTACTTCCAGACAAATCAGTTAGAGCTTGCACTTCAAGAAGGCAGAAAATTAATGGAGGCCTATCCTGATGAAGAAAGGTTTGCGATTAAACAGGCAGAAATTTTAATGTCAAATAATCGAGAAAGCGAGGCAAAGTCATTACTAGAAAATTTTTTAAAAAACCACCCTGGTGGCAATAACCAATCTCGATTGATATTGGCTGAGTTGCAAAGAAGAGCTGGTCAGGTTGATAGTGCATTGGAGGAATTAAGGAAAGCTTTTAGCAACCCTAACTTTAATGCCGACAATAAAATTCAACTGTTGGCACAATACAGGTCAAGCTTGACTGAAAACGAATTAAAACAATTGGCCTTACCGTTAGGCAAACTAGTTGTTGAAACTCACCCGGATGTGGCTGACGCCCATATTATATACGCAGACTTGCTTCAGCAAATTGGAGAAACAGAGAGTGCTAAAAACCAATATGTTGCCTCAACTAAATTAGACCCGTCCAAAATTGCTGTATGGCAAAATATTATTCAATTGCATTTTGAATTAAACGAGATAGATAGTGTTATTTATCACTCTGACCTTGCCCTTGAGCTGTTTCCCAACCAAGGAATTTTGTATTATTTTAATGGGGCTGCCAACCTACAGCAAGGTAATCATGAAGATGCTGTTTTTTCTTTGGAGCAAGGAAAACGGCTATCATCAAGCAACTTAAGCCTGCTTAGTGGATTTAATGCCTTGCTGGGTGATGCCTATAACAATATCCAAGAATATGAGAAATCGGATGACGCATATGAAGCAGCGTTAGATTTTGATCCAAATAATGATCTCGTACTTAACAACTATAGTTATTTCCTGGCTATAAGAAATCAAGATTTAGATAAAGCCGAGCAAATGTCAAGATTGGTTATTGAGAGAAACCCCACTAATGTTACTTACCTGGATACGTACGCCTGGGTTTTATATACCAAAGGAAAATATAAAGAAGCAAAAAAGGTAATGGAAAAGGCGATTGAAATTGGTGGAGTTGAGGCCATACATTATGAACATTACGGGGATATTTTATATAAATTAGGCAAAATAAATGAAGCTGTAGAACAATGGAAAATTGCTAAAGGAATGGATCCAAATGCAGAATTCATTGATAAAAAAATTGCCGATAGAAAGCTCTATGAAAAATAAAATAGCAGTACTACCCTGCTTGTTAATCGCTGTAATTTTAGGAACTGGATGTAGTAACAAATTTCAAGGTGTTACCTGGAATTTGTTGGACAAAAATAAATTGGACGTCCGTGAAATTGACTTTGAATACTTTTCTGGTAAGGCTAAAATCAATTACAAAGATGAAGATTTAGATATTAAAGCGAGGGCGAATGTACGAATCAAAAAAGATAGTGCTATCTGGATTGCATTCTCTGCAGTAGGTATTCAAGGTGCTCGTTGTATGATAAGTCAGGATTCGATCACCATTTTAAATCTCGTGAAAAAAGAGTACTATGTTTTTAATTACGACTCATTAAGTAAACAATTCAATTTTGATGTTAATTATGATGCTATTCAATCTGTAGCGTTAGGCAACCTCATCAAACCTTATGAGAAAGGTGACCATTCGGAACGTATAGATGATTTTTACCAACTAAGACAAAAATCAGGCAAAGTTGAAATGACCAACTTTGTAAGTGCCGAAACCATGAAAATTGAACGCGTAGAAATGTTGGAACCTAGTTCTAAAAACACTGCTGTTATTAGGTACTATGACTTTCAATTGGTGGAAGAACATGCATTTCCTTATTCAGCCATTATTTCTTTATTTTACAAAGCCAATACAGGCACACTAAATACAGTGATTGAGTTTGAATACAACAAAGCTGAAATAGAACAAAAGCCCTTAAAATTCCCTTTCAGCATACCTAAAAAATATGAGCGCAAGTAAGTTCGCAAGTCTTGTTGTTTGCCTGGTTTGCATCTCTGCAGGAACCCTACTTGCCCAAAAATCAAAAGCTCAATTACAGAAGGAAAAACAAGAAAATCTCGCCAAAATAGCCGAGGCTGAGAAGATTCTGAATGAAACGCGCGGAAAAAAACAAAATACTGTGGGTCAGCTCAACGCATTAAACCAACGAATTAAGACACAGGAAGATTTAATTAGCTCTATCAAAAATGAAATGTATCTTCTAAACGATGAAATTGAAGAAACAAATGAAATTATAGACGCCTTAGCTGATGATCTTAAAAACCTAAAGAAAGAATATGCTGCCATGGTATATTCCGCTTACAAAGCGAATAAAGGCGTAAATAAACTCACTTTTTTATTTACAGCTAAATCGTTCAATCAATTTTTAAGAAGGCTTAAATATATGGACCAGTACAGCGAAGCCAGAATTAAACAGGCAGAACAGATTACTAAAGTCCAAAATATTTTATCAGATCAGGTGACAGTTATTCAAAGCAAGGTTTCCGAAAAAAATATACTGTTAGCTGAAAATATGCAGGAAAATAAAAGCTTAGAACGGTTAAAACTGAATCAAAATAACTTGGTCACTAATCTTCAAAAACAAGAGAACCAAATCAAAAAAGACCTGGAACAGCGAAAAGACGCAGTGGCCAAGCTAGACAAACTCATTAACGACATTATTAAAGCCGAAATTGAGAAAGCCCGTTTAGCTGAACGTTCCGCTATTGATGCAAGTAACAAACTTTCTAATGAGTTTGCTGAGAATAAAACTAAACTCCCCTGGCCGGTATCCGGATTTGTATCTCAAAAGTTTGGGAAACAAAACCATCCTGTATTAAAAGGCATAGTTATGAACAATACAGGCATTAATATACAAACCAAGCAAAACGAAAAAGTGAAGGCTATTTTTGGGGGAGAAGTGAGAACAGTGGCTTTTGTTCCACTGGTTGGCAACACGGTTCTTATAAGCCATGGTGATTATTTTACAGTTTATGCCGGTTTAAAGGATGTGTTCGTAAAAACTGGCCAGGTTGTTAATATTGGTGAGGAATTAGGCTCAATTCTTACCAATAAAGATGGGGTATCGGAACTTAAATTTGAGGTCAGAAAAAGTGCGGCCGCTTTGGACCCGCAGCAGTGGCTGGTTAGAAAATAATTTAAATATTAAACCGTTTGTCAATTAGTGCTTTCACACGTTCATAATTAATACCTATCTTTACAGTATCTTAATAAAAACACAGTTATGAACAGCATATTTTTGATTGGAATGCCTGGTGGTTGGGAGTGGATTATCATCATTTTGGTGGTATTGATATTTTTTGGAGCTAAGAAAATACCTGAATTAGCTCGTGGTTTAGGTAAAGGTATCAGAGAATTCAAAGATGCTACCAAAGAAATTAAAAAAGATATCGAAGATTCCAGCAAAGTAGAAGAAGAAAAAAAGAGCTAAATTGAAGGAATACTCTTCTTTAAATCTTATCCGAGAAGATTTAAAAAATGGCTTAACTTCATGTTCTGAGCTTGTCAACCATTACCTAGAAAAAATAGAATCCACAAAGCATTTAAATGCTTTGATAGAAACCTATGCAGATGAAGCAATCGCCAAAGCGCAATTAATTGATCGAAAATTGACTCAAGGTAATGCAGGCAGATTGGCTGGCATGGTAGTAACAATAAAAGATGTGATCTGTCATAAAGATCATAAACTAAGTGCCGCTAGTTCAATTCTTGAAGGCTTTGAGGCTCAATTCAATGGAACAGCCATTCAAAAACTTTTAGATGAAGATGCCATTATCATTGGAAGAAATAATTGTGATGAATTTGCAATGGGCTCTTCCAATGAAAATTCTGCTTTTGGTAAGGTACTCAATGCTGCCGATACTACACGCGTACCAGGTGGGTCATCAGGTGGCTCCGCGGTAGCAGTACAAGCAGGCATGTGTTTGGTGTCGCTCGGCTCTGATACTGGTGGTTCAGTGCGCCAGCCAGCCGCCTTTTGTGGAATAGTTGGTATGAAACCCACTTATTCACGCATATCAAGACATGGCTTAATAGCGTATGCCTCTTCATTTGATTGTATCGGAATATTTGCCAAAAATATTTCAGATGTAGCAATAACCCTTGAAGTAATTTCAGGCAAGGATGAATATGATAGCACCGTATCAACTACCGATGTTCCTAATTATTCACACGAAATAGGTACTCATCCGAAAAAAAGAAAAATAGCATATATCAAAGAAACGTTAAATGCACAAGGTTTAAATAATGACATTAAACAGAATTTTAACACCTTGATAAGTAAACTAAAATCAGACGGTCATACCGTTGAGGCCGTTGATTTTCCATTGTTAGACTACATGCTTCCGACTTATTATATACTTACAACGGCAGAGGCAAGCTCCAACTTATCCCGTTTCGATGGGGTTCGATACGGATACAGATCCAAAAATACAACCTCTTTGGAAGCTATGTATAAAAACACTCGTTCAGAGGGCTTAGGTGTTGAAGTTAAAAGACGGATTATGCTTGGTACATTTGTGCTTAGTGCAAGTTATTACGATGCGTATTATAACAAGGCACAAAAAGTAAGGCGATTAATTAGAGACGCTACAAAAGAGCTGCTTGCGGCTTATGATTTCATTCTTATGCCTACAACTCCAACAACTGCATTCAAAATCGGTGAACACGATGCTGACCCGCTGGCAATGTACCTGGCAGATTTATATACCGTGCAGGCATCATTAGCAGGTTTGCCAGCAATTTCAGTTCCTTCAGGACACGATAATTTGGGTTTACCCGTTGGTATTCAAGTAATTGCTGATGATTTTGAAGAAGTAAAATTATTGTCATTCTCAAATTATTTGATGACTTTAGGGTAATATATGTTTATCAAAGCCACGATTTTTTGCTTTATACTGGTTTTTTGTTCAGTTTTTACTACTGCTCAGAATAGTAATACAAACGAGCCAAATGATACTTATTTGTATGAGTTTATTCCGGGTGAAGCGGATTATGACCTGATTAAAGACAGGCTTAAATGCATTGAAAAAACCATCCCACTAGAATATAATACAAGAGTTCACGCATTTGTCAACTACTTTACCGTTAAAGACAGAAATTACACTAGAGGCATCATCAAAAAAAAAGATGTCTATTTTCCTCTATTTGAAAAATACCTGGCAAAGTATGGTTTGCCCGATGAATTAAAATATTTATCAATAATAGAATCAGGGTTGAACCCAGAAGCTACTTCAGTAGCAAGTGCGGTTGGCTTATGGCAATTCATGTCAGCAACAGGCAGATATTTTGGCTTGCACAATGATTGGTACATTGATGAACGAATGGATCCTGAAAAATCTACAGAAGCTGCTTGTCAGTATCTCAAGCAGTTATATGGTATGTTTGGAGATTGGGAGTTGGCCATTGCCGCCTATAACAGTGGCCCGGGGAATATCAGGAAAGCTATTCGTAGATCAGGCTATAAACGTACATTTTGGGAAATATACCCTCATTTATTACGAGAAACACGAAGCTACCTGCCTCAGTTTACTGCCATGATCTATACACTTAATTATACCGAAGAACATAATTTTACTGTAGATGATCTTGAATACTATCAGGAGACAGATACGATCATGGTAAGTGGTTATGCACACCTCACAACGATTGCCGCTCAGCTAAACCTTTGCGAAAATGAGATGATAGACCTAAACCCGAGCCTACGAAGAGGAGTAGTTCCTGAGGGGACAAAATTATACGCTATTAATATTCCTGCTCATGAAAAGGAGAGGTTTTATTTAATGAGAAAAGATATACTCGATAGCGCATCTAAAGTAGGTAAAAGTCAAATAGAATATCTGTCACGAAATACTCCAGGAAGCACATATGGAAGGGACAAGATCGTTTATAAAGTCCGTAGTGGCGATGTTTTGGGAAGAATCGCTGAAAGATATAATGTGCGGGTTTCAGATCTAAGAACGTGGAACAATATTCACGGAAACCTCATTCGTGTTGGACAAAATTTAACTATCTGGCAAAAACCTGGCTATGTGGCGAGGCGTACTGAACCTGCGTTTGATAAACTACCAGATGGAACAAAAACCTATATAGTACAGCCTGGGGATACACTATGGGATATTTCAAGAAAATTCAATGGATTGAGCATTGAACGACTAAAATCCTTAAATGAGCTTAGTAGTAATACTATCAAAGCAGGGCAAAAATTAATTATCGGAAGTTAATTCCAACACGCAACCCGTGACTTTAAAACTTAATGCGGCTTATTTTATGTAGATGCATTAAGAAACTTATCTTTAAGATTTAAAATAAATAGTTTATGAACCTTAATAAGGCATTAACATTCTTTATATCTATTATTCTATTTTCTTGCTGTGACGGTAAAAAGGAAGTAGCACTACTCCCAAAAGCCAGCGGAAAACCAGGTGAAATGATTGTAGTAATTGACTCGGCTCAATGGAAAGGCACTTTAGGTGACGCTGTTAAGGCAACGTTTCAAGCAGAAGTAAAGGGGCTACCAAGGCAAGAATACCTTTTTAAGTTAAATAGGGTTGAACCTACTAAATTTAACAGTGTACTCAAAACCGTTAAGAATTTACTATTCGTAGTTACTTTGGATAGCAAATCTTCAGCATCCAGGGTGGTAAAAAACTATTTTACAAAGAGTTCTTTGGATCAAATAAGAAACAATGATGATTTGTTTGTATTCACCGCAGAAGATGAGTTTGCCAGGGGTCAGAACATTATGTATCTCTTTGGAAACTCATCAGAAAACTTAGTTAAAAAAATAGAAGAAAACAGGGAGCGGCTTCAGGGCTATTTTAACAACGCAGAAAATGAACGGCTTTTTGAAGGACTTTTCAAGGCAGAAGAAAAAGAAGGATTTACCAGAATATTAAAGGAAGAGCATAATTTTTCTATGCGAATTCCATTTGGGTATAAGATGGTTGTAAATCAAAAAGGGTTTATCTGGTTCAGACAGATTAATGATGAAAGTGATAAAGACATTTTTATTACCTACAGAAATTATAATTCGGATAAGGCGTTCACACAAGAAGCAATTATTAATTTGAGGGATTCTGTTGCCAAACAACAATTATTTGAAGACCCCGCAGAGCCAGATACATACATTAAAACAGAAACTGCCGTGCCCTACATACCCGTAACGTCACGTGAGTATAACTTCAACAACAAATTCGCTATTGAAACGCGTGGGTTATGGAAAACAAATAACCTATCAATGGGAGGACCATTTATTGGTTATACTGTTGTTGATGAAGAACTCAACAGGCTTTATTACATAGAGGGATTTGTTTATTCCCCAGGCAAAAGTCAGCGAGAATTTATTCGGGAGCTTCAGGTAATATTGAATACGTTTAAAGTTTCATCCGAGATCGAAAACAAGTAATTTCGTCACTTATATTCATCTAACATCTTTACGCTATGGCCATCAAGATAAGAAAAGAGGATGCCCTTAATTATCATACGCAGGGTCAACCGGGCAAAATAGAAGTAGTACCCACCAAACCGTTAGGTTCACAGATGGATCTGGCACTGGCTTACTCACCAGGTGTGGCAGAGCCTTGTAAAGAAATTGCCGCAAATAAAGAAGATGTTTATAAATACACTGCAAAAGGAAATTTAGTAGGTGTAATATCTAACGGAACGGCTGTTTTAGGTCTAGGAAATATCGGCCCGGAGGCGTCCAAACCAGTGATGGAAGGCAAAGGTGTATTATTCAAAAAATTTGCAGGTATCGATGTATTCGATATTGAAATAGACGAAGAAGACCCCGACAAATTTATTCAGATAGTAAAGTCTTTAGAACCAACATTTGGCGGTATAAACCTGGAAGACATCAAAGCCCCTGAGAGTTTTAAAATAGAAAGAGCACTTAAGGAAGAGATGAACATTCCCATCATGCATGACGATCAGCATGGTACGGCCATTATCTCTGCAGCTGCGTTGATTAACGCGCTTGAGCTTGTAAACAAAAAAATTGAAGACATAACTATTGTAGTTAATGGTGCCGGTGCGGCAGCTATTGCGTGCACCAAAATATACGCCTCTCTGGGTGCAAAGCACAAAAACATTATCATGTGCGATAGCAAAGGTGTCATTAATAAATCAAGAGAAAATCTTGATGAATCTAAAGCAGAATTTGCCACTGACAAGAACTTAGAAACCTTGGAGGAGGCAGTAAAAGGTGCCGATTTCTTCATAGGCCTCTCTGTCGCAGATATACTCACGCCAGAGCACATCAAGTCAATGGCCGAAAACCCAATTGTTTTTGCCTTGGCCAATCCAAATCCGGAAATAGCGTATGATTTAGCCGTTGAGACAAGGGATGATCTTATTATGGCAACAGGCAGGTCTGACCATCCGAACCAGGTGAATAACGTCCTTGGTTTTCCATACATTTTCAGAGGCGCATTGGACGTTAGAGCCACAGCAATAAATGAAGAAATGAAGCTGGCTGCCGTAAGGGCATTGGCCACACTAGCTAAAGAAAGTGTGCCTGATATGGTTAGTAAGGCCTATGGCAATACCAAAATTCAATTTGGCAAGGAATATTTAATTCCTAAACCGCTCGATCCTCGCCTGATTACAACAATTTCACCGGCAGTAGCAAAAGCTGCTATGGAATCAGGTGTAGCCAGGGTGAATATTGAGAACTGGGAAGAGTACAAACTTGAATTACAACGCAGAATTGGCATTGATCAAAAATTAATGTCACGTATAATAAGCAGGGCACGGAAAGACCCGAAAAGAGTAGTATTTGCAGAAGCACATGATCTACGTATTCTTAAAGCGGCTCAGACAGTGCGTGATGAAGGTATTGGTTTCCCTATTTTACTTGGTAAAAGGTCAATAGTAACTGAGCTAATTAAGGAAAATACGCTTGATTTAGAGGACTGTCCCATATTTGACACGTATGAGGAAGAGGAAAAAGTACAGGAATATGCCAAGCATTACTACGAAAAAAGAAAGCGTAAGGGCGTAACACTCTATGATGCCAACAAACAAATGCGGGATCGTAACGTATTTGGCGCAATGATGGTAGAAAAAGGTGAGGCCGATGGTATGGTCTCTGGTCTCACAAAAGATTATCCGAAAACCATTCTACCAGCCCTACAAATTATAGGAATGGAAAAAGATGTAAAAAGAGTTGCTGGAATGTATATTATACTTTCTAAGAAAGGCACTTTTTGTTTTTCTGATACTACCGTTAATGTCAATCCAACTGCGGAGGAATTAGTAGATATTATAGGTATGACGGCTAAGGGCGTAGAGTTTTTTGACATGGAACCACGTATTGCAGTTTTATCTTATTCCAATTTTGGATCGAGTAAAGGTGAAATACCAGATAAAACCAGAGAAGCTGTTCGTTTGGCAAAGGAGAAATATCCAAACCTAATTATTGATGGTGATATTCAGGCCAATATCGCGTTAGACACAAAAATTCAACAAGAAGCTTACCCATTCAGTGAATTGGCAGATAAAGGAGCAAATACGCTTATTTTCCCTAATCTAGCAGCTGGAAATATTGCATACAAACTCTTAATGGAAATAGGTGGTGCTGAAACAATTGGCCCTATCCTATTAGGAATGAAGAAACCCGTACATGTACTACAACTTGGTTCTTCGGTTAGAGATATTGTAAATATGGTGGCAATCACAGTGGTGGATGCACAATTGTACGATCAAAATAATAAACAATGATAGCATACCTGAAAGGTAAACTAGCTTTAAAAGAGCCCACACATTTAATAATTGATGTAAATGGCATAGGTTACCAGGTACACATCTCATTAAATACATTTTCTTCCGTAAAAGATAAAGAGGATATTTTTATTCATACCTATCTACATGTTAAAGAAGACAGTCATACGCTTTTTGGGTTTAGTGACGAATCAGAAAAAAGAATGTTTCTTAGTTTACTTTCTATTTCAGGCGTTGGTCCCAATACTGCTTTAATGATTCAATCGTCATTGTCTGCCGGAGAATTAAAACAAGCCATTGTAGAGGAAGATGTAAAAACCATTCAAAGTGTAAAAGGAGTAGGTGGTAAAACTGCACAAAGAATTATTCTGGAACTAAAAGATAAACTGAAGAAAGAAGGACTTTACGAAGAGGGTGAAAAGATAACTTCAGGAGGCCACAATACATTGAAGAAAGAGGCGTTATCTGCCTTAATGACGCTAGGAATAAATAAAAATGCAGCCGAAAAAAGTATTGATAGCATCCTTAAAAATTCGGGAAATACGATTACTTTGGAGGAATTAATCAAGCTCTCATTAAAAAACGCCTGAGATATTTAAGTTTTGATTTTTGGGATTTTCAACACATTGGTAAACACGTGCGTGGGTGTTTTTATAACACTCGTGATTCTATGCGCATATCCCATTAATGCAGTTTCAAAAACCAAACGTGTTTTTCAAACTATACAGGCTGATTCAACTAAAAAAGATAGTGTATCAAATGTACCCTATTCACCATCTCGCAGGCCAACTTATCGCCCAAAAGACCGCTTTGGTGACCCCTTTAGTAGTAGACCTAGCAATTCACCATTGCTGCTCGATGACCCTTCGAGCCTTCAACTAGATGTTGAAATTGATACCGGTATGAATTACACCATCTACGAAAAAATTGGTGACCTGAATTATCGCCCGACTTCATCTATGTCATTTACGGAGTTCAAACAGTACCAGGAACGGAATCAGCTAAAGGACTATTGGAAAAACCGGTCATCTGGTCTCGATGGTGAAAGTGCGGTAAGCGGCAGAAATTTAATACCACCCATATATATAAGTCCAATATTCGACAGAATATTTGGAGGTACGTATGTTGAAATCATTCCACGAGGTTTTGTTACGCTCGATTTTGGTGGAAGATGGCAGAGAATTAACAACCCCAGTATCCCAATCAGGCAGCAGCGTAATGGCGGGTTTGAGTTCGATCAGCAGATAAGCATGAATATTGTGGGTAAGATTGGCGAGAAACTACAAGTAACGGCCAATTTTGATAACAATAACTCCTTTGATTTTGAGAATAACCTGAAAGTAGAATATACCGGTTATGAAGAAGATATGCTTCAAAAGCTAGAGATAGGTAATGTAAGTCTACCTCTTAATAACAGTCTAATAACCGGGGCTCAAAACCTATTTGGTGTTAAAGCACAACTGCAATTTGGCGACTTGTATGTTACAACAGTTGCTTCAACGCAACGCGGTAAGTCAGAAACAATAACCATCGATGGTGGTGGAGTTCAAGGGCGCCAGTTTGAGCTTCAAGCTTCAAATTACGATGAAAACCGGCATTTCTTCCTATCGCAATTCTTTAGGGAAAACTACGAGAGTTGGTTGAGTTCAATACCAAATATTAATTCAGGTGTGAATATTACCAGGGTTGAAGTATATGTGGTGAATAGAAACAACGATACGCAAACTACTAGAAACATTCTTGGAATGATGGACATGGGAGAATCGCGGCAACGCAATATTTATAATGACATCCTTGTCCAACCCGAAGCTATAGTTAATGGTAATCCAACTAGAAATGAAGCTAATAATATATTTAACTATTTAACAAATAGAGAAGCTTCAAGTATTACTGATCAACTTACAGGTGATGGATTTGCCAACGGAACAGATTTCGAACTTATTACCACTGCAAGAAAATTAGACCCTAATGAATTCTCCATAAACAAAAAATTAGGTTATATTTCACTATTTAGAAAACTGCAAAATGATGAAGCATTAGCGGTAGCTTATGAATATTCCTATCAAGGAAGAGCGTATCAAGTAGGCGAGCTATCTGATAATAACTCAAATCTCAAGGACGATGAGGTTATTTTCCTAAAATTACTTCGTCCACGAAAAATAAGCATTGATGATACAGAGGGTAATCGAATTCCAACTTGGGAATTAATGATGAAAAATATCTACTCATTAAATGCCACCAATGTAAGCCAGGATGGGTTTGAGCTTCGAGTAATTTATCGGGATGATTTATCTGGTATTGACAACCCCCAGTTACAGTTTGGAGCAGTTGCGAGTACAATACCGTTGATCAGGCTGCTGGGCCTTGACAGGTTGAACCCTAATAATGACCCTCAACCAGATGGTAATTTTGATTTTGTGGAAGACATTACCATCAGTACTGAAAATGGTCTGATTATTTTTCCTTTTCTTGAGCCCTTTAACACACCTCTCGACAATGCCTTTTTAGATACAGAAGACCAATTCAAAGAAAAGTTTGTGTATGAGGAGCTTTACAACCAAACCAAGATAGATGCGGAGTTAGTCTCTAATAAGAACAAATACGTAATCACAGGCTCTTTCCAATCTGGTTCTTCCAATGAAATTGTTATTCCAGGTTTTAACATTGCAGAGGGTTCAGTTAGGGTTTTTGCTGGTGGCTCTCCCTTACAGGAGGGTGTAGACTACACAGTTGATTATACATTTGGCAAAGTAAATATTATCAATGAAGGGGTATTATTATCAGGGAAAACACTTTCTATCTCTTATGAAAAGGCAGATCTTTTCAATTTTCAGTCGCGCACCCTTTTAGGTACTCGTTTCGACTACAAACTTAACGATGATGTGAACTTTGGAGCAACGCTTCTTCATCTGAACGAACGACCATTAATTTCAAGGAATAGTGTAGGTAATGAACCGATTCGAAATACTAAATATGGCTTTGATGTAAACATCAGGAAAGACTCAAGGTTTTTAACAAAAATGCTTGATAAGCTACCATTGATCTCAACAAAGGAACCATCTTCAGTTTCCTTCAGTGCTGAATTTGCTCAGTTGATTCCTGGCACATCCAATATTGTGGATGGCGAAGGCACTTCATATATCGATGATTTTGAAAACTCAGCCACACCATTCTCCTTAAGCAACCCTAATAGCTGGAGATTGGCAGCTTATCCTCAAACCCCAGAACGTAGATTCTTTGGGACTAGTACAAGACCTGAAAACGATTTTAGGGCCAAATTAGCATGGTATAATATCGATAACCTTTTCTATAGAAGTGATAGCAGAAGACCTGATGGGATTTCTGACGAAGAGCTTGAAAATCACTATGTTAGGGCAGTTGAACAACAGGAAATTTTTTCCAACAGAGATCTAAATATCATCAACTTTCAACAGGTATTTGATCTGGCATTTTACCCAAATGAAAGGGGTCAGTATAACTATAACCCCAACCTTGATAATCAGGGTAACCTCAATTTTGACCCTCGTAGAAGTTGGGGTGGAATTACCAATGCTATACGTTCCGAAGTTGATTTTGATCGTGCCAACGTAGAGTATATCGAGTTTTGGTTGATGGATCCCTTCATTCAGGGACCTCGCGGAGTGATTGATGATGGTAGGCCAAATCCTTCATCCAATACCACCGGTGGAGATTTGTTCTTCAACCTGGGAAGTATCTCGGAAGATGTTATTCCTGATGGAAGACATGCATTTGAAAACGGGCTACCTCCTAATGGTGATAAATCTGGTGGTGATGTTGTCCTTGATCCAGAATGGGGTTATGTAACTACTCAGCCTTTTCTCACCAATGCATTCGATAATTCAGAAGCATCCCGAGCCAATCAAGATGTTGGTTTAGACGGAGCTAATTCTAACGAAGAAAATCAGATTTTTTCAGACTTTGTAAATGCAGTGCCTGGTGGTGCCCGGGTAATTGTTGAGCAAGACCCTTCAGCGGATAATTTTAGTTATTTTCTTGGCGGTGAATTAGATGCCAGGGATGCCACATTACTAGAACGATATAAAAATTTCAATGGCATGGAAAATAATTCGCCAGTTGTTACAGGTAACACATCATTTACCCCTTCTGGAACAACTATCCCGGATAATGAAGATCTAAATGCAGATAATACTCTAAGTGAGTTAGAAGAGTACTATGAATACAGAGTGCCAATAAGACCAGCTTCTGATGGCGGTATTGAGTTAAATGAATACATTGTTGATCAAATAACAGAAACTGAAACAGGAGATAATGTAACATGGTACTTATTTCGAATTCCTATCAGACAATTTGATCGAAGCGTTGGAAACATCAATGGATTTAAATCGATCAGGTATCTTCGAACCTACCTAACCAATTTTGAAGAGCCTGTAGTGCTTAGAATGGTGAATTTCCGTTTTGTTTCAAGCAGATGGAGACGTTACCTCAACACCCTGGAGGAAGCAAATTTAGACATTATAAACGACAGTGATGATATTGATAATTTTACTGTTTCAGTTGTTAACATAGAAGAAAACGGAGGCGGTACATCAACTCAATCGCCTTATGTACTCCCACCAGGCTTTGACCGTGATCAGGACAATACGTCTACATTAAATATCAGGCTCAATGAGCAATCGTTACAGGTTTGTGTGGATGACCTAAAAGATGGCGATGCGAGGGCCGTTACAAAGCAGGTTCAATTAGACTTAATCAATTATGGCCGAATTAAGATGTTCTTGCACGCAGATAGCGAAGCTAGTGATAATGAACTTACAGCATTTTTAAGGTTAGGTGATGATGTAGACTCTAACTACTATGAAATAGAAGTGCCTCTTAAAATTACACCTCAAGGTTCTTTCGACCCGAATGAAATATGGCCAAAGGAAAATGAAATTGACATAGCATTGGATCAGCTCTATGCACTAAAATCAGAAAGAGATCGGTTAAATATTTCAAAAAGAGCCCTTTTCCCTCTTGAAGGGCCCAAAGTTGTTGGGAACAATCAAATTAGATTAAGAGGTAATCCTGATTTAAGCTCCGCCAAATGGCTTTCAATAGGTATTCGAAACCCCGCCACACCAGATGGAAGGCCACATTCGGCCTGTATTTGGGCTAATGAACTTCGTGTTTCTGATTTCGATCGAACTAAAGGTTGGGCTGCCAATGCCACCCTAAATACCAAACTGGCCGACTTTGCCAATGTTACTGCAACGCTACAACATACCACATTTGGCTTCGGGGGTATACAATCAAGAATTGCAGAAAGAACCCGGGAGGAAACAACGGCCTACGATGTTTCCGCCAATGTGAATGTAGATAAACTTTTACCGGAACAACTCGGCTTACAAATTCCTATGTATGTAAGTTATGAGAAAACGACACAAACACCGAGGTTCGATCCGGCCAACCCAGATATACGACTAGATGCGGCTTTGCTTTCATTTGAAACCGAAGAAGAACGGGAGGAGTATAAAAAAACTGTTCAGGACATTACTACAAGGCGCAGTATTAATTTCACCAATGTTAAAAAAGTAAAGACCAAAGAAAACCCCAAAAACCATATTTGGGATATTGAAAACTTCGCATTCACGTATGGCTACAGCGAAACCGAACGTACCAATTTTAATCTTCAGCGATATACAAAACGAAATTATGATGCTACAATCGCATGGAACTTCAGCCCAAATGTTGAGCCTTTTGAACCATTTAGTAATTCTACCGCATTGGATAAAAAGTATTTGAAGCCAATTAAAGACTTCAATTTTAACCCTGTTCCAACGAAACTAGGTTTTAGGGCTGATTTACGAAGGGAAATCATTCAAACTGTTTTTAGAAATAATGAAGGCAATAGTGATACTGAGAACTTTCAAAAATTTTTCACGCTGGATAGAACCTATAATGCCGGCTGGAGCTTTACAAGAAATCTTACTGTTGATTACAATGCACGAGCTAACGCCATCATTGACGAACCTGAAGGCGAAATCAATACAAAAGAAGAAAAAGACTCCATACGCACCAACCTCGAAAACTTTGGCCGAATGAAAAATTTCGATCAGACCCTGAGTGCCAATTACAAATTGCCACTTGATAAACTACCTGCAACCGATTGGGTAAGCGCTGAATATCGCTATGGCGCTTCATATTCCTGGAGGGCAGGACCGTTTTATGCCGATCAGGGTCAAAGAGATTCTCTCGATTATGGAAATACGATTCAAAACAGCCGTGATAACTCCATCACCGGTAAACTAGACTTGGTAAAGCTTTATAACAAAATTAATTACCTTAAAAATATCAACTCACCTCCAACATCCAGAAGACGAAGCTCTTTGAGTAATAATCCAAAAGCCCAGGATGAAGCCCCTGAAGGAAATAAGGGAATAAATAGCTTCTTGAGACTTCTTATGTCGGTAAGGTCAATCAATGCTACAGTTGCCTTAAGAGAGGGTACCATTGTTCCTGGATTTACGAAAAGAGCCTATTTATTCGGGCTTGACAGTAGTTTTAATCAACCTGGAGTGCCATTCTTACTGGGATCACAAAAATCGTCAATACGATATAAACTTGCTGAAGGTGGCTTTATTACATCAAATCCTAACCTCACAGCCCCATTTACCCAATCAAAATCTGTAGATATAAATATACGGGCTGATGTGAGTATTTCGCCAAGTATTAATATTCAGCTAAATGCCAAGAAGTTAACAAGTGCTTCATATGAAGAAATCTATCGCAATACTCAGGAAGATCAATCATTAGAACCTGTTTTTGAGAGCTTAAGCCCCAGTAGATCAGGAAGTTATGCAGTATCATTCTTAACTATTGGCACAGCTTTTACAAGAGATAATTCAGATAACAGTTCGCCTGTTTTCCAGGACTTTGAAAATAATAGGCTGGAGATTATCGATCGGTTCGAACAAAAAACAGGGGTGCGATATGATACGAATGCACAAGATGTATTAATCCCCGCCTTTATTGCTGCTTATACTGGAAAAGGAGCAGGTGATGTAAGTCTAAGTCCTTTCCCTAAAAACCCAATTCCTAACTGGCGTATTGATTATACCGGATTAAATAAAATACCTGCCATTCAAGAAAAATTTCAGTCCATCACCTTAAATCATTCATATCAATCCAATTATAATGTAGTTAATTATTCTAATTCCCTGGAATACAATAACAACCTTGAATTAGGCAATGATGTGGAAAGTTATAATAATAGCAGATTTGCAGAAGTTCGGAATGGAGAGCTTGTTCCGGTTTATGTAATTAGTCAGGTAATGATTAGTGAGCAGTTTGCCCCATTAATTGGTGTGAACATCAGAACTAAGAGTAGGCTCACCGGAAAAATAGAATACCGTACTAAGCGCGACCTAGCATTAAACATTAGTAATGCCCAGGTTACTGAACAGAAAAGTAATGATATTGTACTTGAACTCGGTTTTACAAAGGCTGGTATGAAAATGCCATGGAAGGCGCAAGGCAGAGTAGTTACACTTAAAAATGACCTTACTTTTAGGTTTAACTTTACCATCCGAAATTCAAAAACCATTCAAAGAAGAATAGATGAAAACGATATTCTAACAGATGGTAATCTGAACATTCAGGTACGACCCAATATCAGCTATGTATTAAATGAAAAGTTAAATCTGCAATTCTATTTTGAAAGAAACATCACAGAGCCAAAGATTTCCAATGCCTTCCCAAGAGCTACAACCAGGGTTGGTTTCCAGGTTCGGTTTAGTTTAGCTCAATAAATTTCTACAAATAGAAAAAGAGTGTATTTTTGAAACTAAAATTATTATTATGAATATACCTGCTACATTAAAGTATACAGAAGACCACGAATGGGTAAAAGTGGATGGTGATTATGCCTACGTTGGCGTCACTGATTTTGCCCAGGGCGAATTAGGTGACATCGTTTATGTAGAAATTGAAACAGAAGGAGAAGAATTAGGAAAAAGTGATGTTTTTGGCACTGTTGAAGCTGTAAAAACTGTATCTGACCTGTTTATGCCAGTGAGTGGTACTGTAGAAGAAGTGAATAGCGAATTAGAAAATTCACCCGAAATAGTTAATGAAGATCCTTATGAAAAAGGATGGATGGTGAAGATTAAAATTTCAGATACTTCTGAGTTAGATAGTCTTTTAGATGCAGAAGGATACAAATCCGTAGTGGGCGGTTAATTTGAACAAGTACTACATTGCAAGTATTCTTTGGGCAAGCCTCATCTTGGGGCTTACGCTCACACCTGGCAAATCTTTGCCAGATGTTGATTTATTTAGCTATGACAAGTTGGGACATGCAGGGATTTTTGCAATTCAAGCATATTTATTTATCTCAGGAATATATTTTGATAAAAAATCTGTGACTTTTAGTATCCTTATCGGATTACTAATAACACTTGTGTATGGTGCCGGAATTGAAATTGCCCAAGAATTTATTCCTGATAGAGGAATGGAATTTATGGATTTAGTAGCCAATTGTGCGGGATGTATACTAGGAATTTCAGTTTTTTACATAAGTTATAAGAAAAACTGGCAATGAGTTTTTAAGTAGTTTTGTATATTTGGACACTACAGTGTAGAATTTAATAATTAATAAAATAAATAATGGAAGCTAAAAAGACAGAAAGTGCTAGCTTGAGTAACAAACAAGGGTTTTTCTTCAATGTTGGCCTATTCGTTACAATGTGTCTGGTAGTTTTAGCCTTCGAATGGAGAAACTATGACGATGGTGGTCTTGTAGACCTGGGTCGGGTTTCTGATGACTTTGAAGAGCTATTAGAAATACCACCAACGGAGCAACCACCTCCCCCACCACCAAAAATTCAGCAACCAGAAATTATAGAGGTGCCTGATGAGGAAGAAATTGAAGAAGAAATCGAAGTGGATCTTGACGTGGAAATTACTGAAGAAACTGTAATTGAAGACATTATTGTAGAAGAAGCACCAGAAGAAGAGGTAGCTGATGAAGTATTCACGATAGTAGAAGATGCAGCAATGCCTCCTGGTGGATATCAGGCATTCTATGAGTACGTGTCTAAAAGATTAAAATATCCAGCTCAGGCGAGACGCATGGGCATCGAAGGTAAAGTGTATGTGCAATTTGTTGTTGATAAAGATGGGTCACTTACTGAGGTTCAGGCAGTGAAAGGTATTGGTGCCGGATGCGATGAAGAAGCTGTTAGAGTGCTT
>NZ_JAVJUY010000050.1:0-29083 GCF_040220315.1 Fulvivirga sp. | reverse complement strand
AAATACAGCATCGCCCTTTAAGAGTGCTTCTTTACCAGTTACGTTGGTCACCCTCACGTTACTTATCTTCCTGAACTTTGGTGGTTCTTGAGGGGTGTTGCAGCATAAAAGAGACACTCCAAGAATAAATATTAATACAAGCGTTGTTTTATTCATAATCTAATTATCAACGATAGAGGGCAAAAATAGTTAAATAAAAAAGGGCTTCATTTGAAGCCCTTTTGGAAATCTACTGAATACTTATACGCCTTGTTAACGAAGAAGAACGATCGCTAATTTTTATGAAATACACCCCTAAAGGTAAATTGCTAACATCAAAACTAATTTCCTGATTTGTGAAATTTTCTATTACTGTTTCTTTTTTAGAACGGCCATTTATATCAATCAACTGTACTTTCACATGTCCTGAGAAATTAGAATTAATAGCAATGGTTATTCTTTCAGAACTTGGCACAGGATAAATATTTACACTAGCATCTTTTTCATCTAGAATAGAGGTAATGATTAACACGCCATCACAATCTTCATCTATATCATTATCAGGAATATCTTCTGCTTCGGGATTGATATCTGGATTAGTATCATCACAATCATTTAAATAATCAAACCCATCTCCATCACTGTCTGATTCAAAAATAACATTTATAGTTTGAGAAAAAAGTGGAGTGCCTTGATTGTAAGATACACCTTGAATGTCATATTGTCCATCTTCTACTGTGAAAACGATTGTATTTTCTCCAACTTCTGAGTTAGATGAAACACTAACTACTCTTTGATTATTCACTCGTATTTGAGTGCTATCATAGATAGATCTAAAATTCATGCTGGCGATGAGAGCAATCTCTTCTTCAGATCGAACTACACCAAGCAATTCAGGAATTAACGATATAGTTGGTGCAACAAAATCAGTAAGTTCAGGAATCTCTGCTGACCATACTCCTCTACCATGGGTGGCGATTACAACTTGACCATCTCTAATGCTTAAATCCCAGATAGTAACAGATGGGAATTCGTCTACAATAGCCCAAGTAGCGCCTCCATCAACAGTCTCAAACAATCCTATTTCTGTTCCAGCCCAAATGACGTCTTCGTCATATGGCATTGCTTGAACGGCAAATACGGCAACATCAGGGAATCCTACACTTGTACTTCCTGTACTAAATCCACTAATATCTTCCCATGTTTCTCCTAAATCTGTTGTTTTTAAAATCTTCGGTGAGTTTGCCACAGAAAATACCACAAAAGCTGTGCTATCTTGTGTTGGGTGTGAATACAAGCCGGTAGACAAACCTATATTGTCAAAATTAGGTACAGCTTCAAAGGATTCGCCACCATCTGTAGAAACAAAAATATTTCCAGTATTTGTCATTCTACCACCTGCCCACACTATTCGTGGATCAGCTTTAGAAACCTCTACATCAATGCCACTCCAAAAACCCCAACCATCAGTAATGGGTATTTCTTTCCAGCTTCTACCAAAGTCAACACTTTTGTATACTCCTGTTGATTCAACAGTGAATATTACGTCAGGATCTTGGTACGCAGCCGAAAGCCTCGATACAAATGGACCGTTACCTCCTAAGCCATTTTGAGCATTATAAAAAGTTTGCCAGTTATCGTCAGTACCAAAAAAGCCATTAAATTGTGATCCGCCTATCATTTTACCAGGAATAGTATAATGTGTTACTGCCTCAAAACCATCACCTCCAATTACAAATTGGTAAGGGCTTGTGCTAGAAGCTGTTGCTCCCTCAGGAGTCATCCATGTACCGTTGTCCTGAGCACCACCCCAGTATCTATCCTCTCCAGCTACTTTGTCAGCACCATAAAATTGCATGGTATTGTAGCCAGAACTAGACCAAATCCAATCGCCTTCGACAGTACCTGGGTCTACTGCTGGTTTAGTAATATAAATTCCCCCGTCATTACCGTTTAGTATACTAAATTCTTGGTTGGACTCATCTGTAATTAATGGAACCATCCAATGATGGTCTACATGAACACCTACAACTTCTCCTAATGACAGAAATACAAATTCAAAAGTGTTTTTACCGTCATATTCTCCTCTACCATCTGAAACAGTAGTTAACTCAGACGGGTAAACTTCGAAGCTTTCGAATGCAATGGTAGCATTTGAATCATCAAATAATTCAGGTGTCCAATTCTCTCCATTAACTAAGAAGGGCCAGAAAAAATACATTTGATTAAACACATGACCGCCATTAACAGCGATGTCTGTATTGGCGTTATCTGGATCATAATCAACATCATTGATGTAAATGTATTCTCTACTATGGGTAGAAGGGTCACCATCAGTATTTCTATTAATAAGCTCAAAAGTTCCATTTCTCTGTTGATCTCTGAATGATACCATTAATTGCCTATTATTGTCAACATCCCAAACTTCGAATGGAACGTCAACATAGTCAGTGTAAGAATAATTAGCATCTGGGACGCCTGAACCCTGCCCTTCAGGTACAAGAAAACGATGTGCTTTTTGCGATTTTCCAGCTCCAAATCTAACCTCGACAGTCGTTTCATTCGCATTAGCACCAACTTCCAAAGTACCTCCAGCTGCACTTGCAGAAAAATCTACAAGGCCAAGGAATTCCGTTTCATCTGTATCTACATTATAGGCTGATCCTGTTGTAATATTATCTGTATCAACCTCAACCAAATACATTCCCACACCAGCCACATATACTTTATCATCATTGAATGGGTTAACCAAAACGGCATTATCATACCAGCCTTGTTCATTTAAGAGAGATATTTGAGTGCCTTCAAATAATGTTTCAACAAGACCCCAACTTTCACCACCATTTTCTGTAACGTATAAATCTGTGCCAGTTCCAGAGGCATCACCTTCAGCCGAAGCAAATACTTTTGCTGGGTCCGTGTATGAAATACCAAGTTCAACTCTTCCTGTTCGATTCATTCCAGTACTCTTCTTGTTCCATGTGAGACCAGCATCGTCAGAGCGATATACTGCACCACCATCCGCCACAGTGCAATATTGTTTGTTAAAGTCAGAAGGGGCGGCAATTATTTGTTGCACAGGTGCATCTGTTTCAAAAACCTTTGTCCAACTAGCACCACCGTCTGTTGACCTCATCACTGCACCAAAAGCTTCTGCGCCACCACCTATTGCCTTATAGCCTGATGTACTGGCAAGCACAATATTTTCATCAGTTGGATCCACTATTATTCTACTTACATTCTGGAATTCTGAATTTAAAGTACTGGCCAGCACATTCCATGTAACTCCCTTGTCAGTAGTTTTATATATGCCATCACCATTCAAGATAAAAGTTCCTCCAAAAACAAACCCTTCGCCAGTACCGGCATATATTACATTCGTGTTAGCTTCAGACATGGCTAATGTAACAATTGCCAAGTTGTCTAAATCAGGTGCAATTTCAGTCCATGATTCCCCGCTATTCGTGGTTTTCCAGATACCACCACTCACATTACCCGCAAACCATGTTGCCTGCGTTGGATCGTCAGGATCAATTAATATCGCCCTTGTACGACCAGGAACATTTGAAGGTCCTCGCTCAGTAAAAGTGGCATTGGAAGCACGAGCACTTTTTTGATTAAATTTGTTGTTCTTAGCATTAATCAACTCTTTAACTTTATAGTTTGGGCCATATTGAGGATATTTCAGGGGCACACTTAAATCAGCCTGCCCAGCTCTTACTGCTGAGTGATAATAGGCATATTTTTCTGGCCCATCGTATTGTGTTTCACCAACAGTTATTGATTTTTTAATAGGTTTAATTTTTGATTTCTTTTTACTGTCTTGAATGTCATGTTGAAATTCAAGGTTATTGCTCATTAAAAAGCAGAATATGCCAGCGCATGCCAGCAATAAGGAAAATTTTAACTTTTTCATTTTATGGTTTACTATTTGGGGTTGACTCTTTTTTAGAAATTACGTTATATACTTTATAATCTTTTGTTCCATCACCTGTTGGCATTCCAATTAATGGCTGAATTTTAATTTCTTCATTATTCAACCAAGAAGCGCTAATATTTTTGCCTTTGGATTCATAAATTACTTTGCTGTTTTCAACATCGTAAATAAAAAACTCAACTAGCTTCACATTGTTTTCAGTTTTATGAATATAACAGAGTGAAAATGTTTCAGAATTATTTGAGGTACATGTACCTTTTTTCCCAATTAACCTTAATGAAGCTTCTTCAAGTGTTTCGGAGTCACTTTTACTTTCATTTAGGTTTGATTGACTTTGACAGGATAGGAGTATTGAAGAAAACAATACAAGCTTTTTAAACATTTTTTGGTTTGGTTTAAGGTTAAATAACCTTAAATATAAATCTATTATCTGAATCGGAAACAATATCAAAAATCATTTTTATAAGCATCTGATAAGCAAATGGTTAAAAAATAAGATTAAATGAAGTACCATTATTGATATTGGAATGAACTCTTATCGACCCATTATGAAGGCGCAACACTTTTCTTGCGAAACTTAGTCCAATGCCACTTCCTTTTTTCTTGGTGGTAAAAAAAGGCACAAAGATTTTGTCGAGTTGATCTTTTGGAATACCCGATCCATTATCTGAAATAATTATTTCAGTGTGATTATGCTTTTGGTTAGCTGATACATTTATAGTCGGTTCAGTTGAGTTCTCAACAGCTTCAATGGCATTTTTTATAAGGTTGATAAGCACTTGCTCCATCAATTCATTATCTGCCTGAACGAAAATATTTTTTTCAAAGTCCAGGCTGAAATTAATTCCCCTCGTGTTCATGTCATTTTCTAAAAGTGTTGAAATTCTTTCGAGGGTAGCGCCCAAGTCAAATTTAGTGATGTTAAGTTCAGGGTTTTTGGTAAACTCTTTATACGCATTCACAAACCTCATTAGGCCCTTGCTTCTTAGCTCAATCGTAGAAAGACTTTTTTTAAAATCTTCAATGTCTTCTTGGGGCATTTTTTGGATGGGAGTTGCAGCCAGCTCTTTATTTAAAGCGTCACTTAAGGAGGCTATCGGTGTTACCGAATTCATTATTTCATGGGTTAGCACGCTGATCAATTTTTGCCAAGCTTCTAATTCTTTCTGCTCTAATTCAGCATTAATATTCTGAAGAATCAGCAGTGTGAACTCGTTACCTTGAACGATAAATTTCTTGGACAGCACGGAAAGCTCTACTAACTCATTATCTATAATTACCTTAACAATTCTGCGGCCGCCAGAACCGAGCTCTTTTGTTAATCGATACAAGTTCGCATCTATCTTCTCTAAATCTCTAACTGAGATTAAGCTTGGTTTTTTTAAAAGTAATTTGGCCGCTCGGTTGTACAAATCCACTCTGCCCGTTGAATCATAGCTGATTAAACCCACACCTATATTCTCATTCAATGTTTGCAAGTACTGGTAGTGCGACTCTTTTTCCATAGTCACTTTTTGAAACTCATCAATTACATCATCAAATACCTTGTACAGGTTGTGGGTGGCATCATTTCTATTTTTAAAAGTATTAGTGAAGCCCCCTTGCTTAATATTTAACAGGAATAATGATAAGTTTCTACTCGTCTTTTCAACATAATGAATGAGGCTAAGCACTGTTGAGATGATTAAAATGGAAAGAACCAATGGTGTAAAAAACCAGGCTTTATTAACTAAAACCCATGCCAGTAAAATACTGAATAACAGCAAAAACAATACTCTGATAATAATATTGAACCTATAATTTCTAATCATTCAACTAATAATTGATATTGTGCTTTTCCATTTTACGATAAATAGTTGTTCTGCCCATTCCCAGTTCTTTGGCTGCTTTGCTCACATTACCATGATGTTTTAAAAGAGCCTTCTGAATCAGTTCTTTTTCTACTTCATCAACATTCAGTGAGTCAGTTTTTTTGACCTCTTTTACATTCTTAAGGATAAAATCTTCTGTTGTAACCTGACTTCCATCGCTCATAATAACAGCGCGTTCGATGGCATGCATCAGTTCTCTTACATTTCCCGGCCAATGATAGCCCGCTAAGTAATTAATAGTGTTTTCTTCAACACTCAATACCTTATTGTACTTTTTACTAAAAGTACTGAGGTAGTGTTTGGACAATAATGCAATGTCATCCGGCCGCTCACGTAAGGCGGGGATTCTAATCTCGACTGTATTCAAGCGATAGAGTAGATCTTCCCTAAATGTTTTTTCTTCTATCATCTGTGCTAGCGAACTGTTCGTGGCAGAAATTATTCTCGCATTAATGGGCTTAGGTGCTGTACTCCCTACAGGTATAACCTGCTTATTCTGAAGCACGGACAGCAACTTCGACTGCATAGCTAAAGGCAGATTACCAATTTCATCTAAAAACAATGTGCCATTTCCAGCCAGTGCAAGCCTACCTTCTTTATCGGATTTCGCATCAGTGAAGGCTCCTTTTACATGTCCAAAAAGCTCCGATTCAAAAAGAGATGCGGATATTGAACCAAGGTCCACTTTTATGAAAGGTTCATCTGCTCTGTCTGACAAATTATGTATGTGCTGAGCGATTACCTCTTTCCCAACACCATTTTCACCAAGAATGAGTACGCTGGCATCTGTTGCGGCTACCTTGTTGGCAATGGTCAGTACTTCCCTCAGCTCTTTTGATTCTCCGATGATTGTATTGTTGCTATTGGCGAATATTTTGTTAATGGATGATTGTTTCGTTTTAAGTTCTTTTAACTCTTTTTTTGCCTGACTATGGGAATAGGCAGAGTTAATGGTGGCAATAAATTTTTCATTTTCCCATGGCTTAACAACAAAATCATTCGCACCAAATTTCATGGCTTCAACGGCCAGTTTTATATCACCATAGGCAGTCATCATAATTACCAACTGATCTGGAATACTTTCAATGATATACTTCAACCAAAAAAGACCTTCTTTACCAGTGGTTGCACCATTGGTGTAATTCATGTCTAAGATGATTACATCAAAGGTTTCGTTCTTTATGAGATAGTTGAGTTCCTGCGGGTTACTTTCTACAGTGATGTTTTTAAAGTAAGGCTTCAGTATTACCCTGGCAGTGTGTAACACGTCTATATCGTCATCAACAATAAGTAAGCTCCCTTCTTTCATACTCATAAACCGAAGGTAGAATAATTATGTGAATTGTTCCGAAACGGAACAGTATTATGTTCCGATATGGAACACAAATTTTAAAATTTTAATAATGAACCTGCATGAAGCTTGTTAAAAGGCTATTTTTATAGATGGCATGTACTTGGCTTATCTATTGGCATGATAAGAAATCATCTTAAAATACTGTTTAGAACATCACTAAGAGATTTAGGATTTACGCTTATAAATATCCTTGGTTTAATGCTTGGAATTGCTTCTTGTATAGCCATTACCTTATTTGTTAAAGAGGAGTTGAGCTATGACACTTTTCACAATGATTATGATAAAATATTCAGAGTTTACACTGAAAGGACATATTCTGACAGGGTAGTTTATGGGGCGCCACTTCCAGTTCCATTTGCGAACGAAATAAATAATATATACTCAGAGGTATCTTCTATTCTAGAAGTAAGGCCTGCAGGCAAAAGGCTATTTAAAATAGCCGATAAGTTAATCTATGAACATTCTGGTATGTATGCCTCAGAAGATTTCTTTGAGTTCTTCAATTTGGGCGTAATATCTGGCGAAGTAAAAAAGTCACTTTCTCAACCAGATAATCTCATAATTACTGAAAGTATGGCCAAAAAATATTTTGGCGCAAACTGGTCAAATGTAGTAAATGAAGAAGTAGTTATCGATAATTCTCATACGTACAGAATAACTGCGATTGTGAAAGATCCGCCTTCTAATTTTCACCTCAAATTTGATTATTTAATTTCCAGGCCAACGCTAAATAAGTATTTATCTGATAGAGATAAACAAAACTGGCTATCGCCCAGGCACTATGTTTATCTAAGATTAAATAAGGCTTCAGACAGAAGACAAGTTGAAGATTACCTTTCGGAACTTACAGATAAGGTTGTAGATCCCAAATCAGCTGATTTAGGCTATACCTATGAGTATTTATTGCAACCAGTTAAAGATATTCATCTTCATTCTAATGATTTAAGATATGATATAGCTGAAAAAGGAAATGTTATATATGTGAAGGGTCTTACAGCAATAGCTGCATTAATCTTATTATTAGCTTGTGCTAATTTTATTAATCTATCAACAGCCAGAGCCAGCAAACGTGCTAAGGAAGTAGGTTTGAGAAAGGTATCAGGAGCGAGTCGTACTCAAATAATAATACAGTTTTTAAGTGAGTCTTTTGTGCTTGTAGTACTAGCCATGATACTAGGCGCACTTTTAGTTGAAATATCACTTCCATTCTATAATACATTGCTAAATGAATCACTAGAATTTACGATCCTACAAGATAACTCATTGCTTTTCATACTTTGTGGAATATTAATGACCACAAGTATACTATCTGGCGGTTATACAGCCTTCTACATATCATCAATTAAGCCAGCTCGGGTATTGAAAGAATCAAACAGTTCGAAGGGGTTCAATCGTCTCAGAAGGGTTCTGGTTGTTTTTCAACTTAGTATTTCATTAATGCTAATCCTCGGCTCCATCATTTTATACAACCAAATAGATTATTTGAAAAATAAAGATCTGGGATTTAATAAAAATGAGATTGTGGTATTACCCGTATATAGCGATGTGAAAAGTCAATTGAATGCACTCAAAAATCAACTACTCAAAAGTGCGAATATTGAGTCAGTTACTGCTTCATACGGCCTCCCCGGAAGCTTCATTCAAGGGGATAATGTTTTTGTAGAATCTGCAAACTCGGAATTGCCTGTTAAAATGTACTTAGTGGATAATGAATTTATTGAAACACTGGGAATGGAAATTGTCAGTGGCAGAAACTTTAATGGCACAAAGGCTGATGAGCAGTTTGGTTTTATCGCCAATGAAAAAGCAATTGAGATGATGGGCTTTACACCGGAAACAGCTATTGGGCAGAATTTAGAATGGAATATGTGGATAGCTGGGGACACAACCAAAAAGGGTCCCATCATTGGAGTGGTAAAAGATTTTAATTATGGCAGCTTGCACCAAGCGGTGGAGCCAGTAATCATTCACCAATTCAAGCAGGAAATTTCACACCTTGCCATTAAGATTAAATCAGCAAATATTGACCGTACCTTGGATTTTATAGAGTCAACCTATTCAGAAATTGATAATAATCGCCCATTTAGTTATTCATTTTTGGATGAATATTTTGATCGGTTTTATAAAAATGAGCAGTCGTTTTCAAGCGTACTTCAGGTATTCACATTCTTGGTAATATTGGTTGCTACGTTAGGGCTGTTGGGTTTGGCAGCTTATAGTATGGTAAGTAGGAGAAAAGAAATTGGAATTAGAAAAGTCCATGGTGCAACAGTTCAAAATATAATAAAACTTATTCATTCGGATATTTTTAGGTTGACTATATATTCAACAATAGTGGCCATTCCAATAACCATATATCTGGCCAACCAGTGGTTAGAGAATTATGCTTACCGGGTTTCAATCGGTTGGCAACCCATCATAGCTAGTATATCGATTATAATTATAATCACGAGCCTAACAGTAATATACTTTTCAACGAAAGCAGCATTAACTAACCCGGCAACGGTACTTAGAAACGAATAATCATGATCAGAAACTACATCAAAATAGCAATCAGAAACTTCCTAAAGAACAAACTAAGCTCTGCGATTTCCATTACAGGGCTTTCTATCGGTCTTGCGTCTGTTCTGATAATCTCTCTATACGTGGAGGATGAACTTAGCTATGACAAGTTTCATAATGAGGCAGAAGATATCTATAGAATTGCCTGGTGGGGCGGAAACCCTCAGACTCGCACCCCACACCCCATGGCACAGGAGCTTGTTAAGGATTTTTCTCAAGTAAAGGCTGCAGTTTCGCTATCTCCTATCTGGGGGCCCGGATTAACCAAGCAAACATTCTCAATTCAAAATCCCAATAACAACCTTACTTTTGATGAGACAGATGTCCTAAGTGTTGACAGCACTTTTTTCGATGTTTTTTCATTCAATTTAATTTCAGGTGATAAAGCGCATGTCCTTCGAAATGTTGGAGGTGTATTGCTGTCTGAAAGTACAGCTAATAAGTATTTTGGATCAGAAGATGCCGTTGGTAAGCAACTTACCATCAATAATGGTGATAACCTGTTGGTTGTTGAAGGAGTTTTTGAAGATGTACCTGTCAATAGCCACTTCCATTTCGATTTCCTGATCTCATATGTTACACTCAAAGCCATTTCTCCCGATAGTCCATATTACACTTGGGCAGACTTTGGACACTTTAACTATATAAAACTACAATCAGGCAGTGACCCCATCGCACTACAAGGTCAGTTGATGAACTGGGCAAAAGAGAAAGTGGCCGTTTCAGCCGAAGACTTGCAACGAGCTTTGGATCGAGGCGACCACTTCAAGCTGCAGCCATTGATTGACATTCATTTGCAATCCAACTTAAGATGGGAGCTTGAAGCTAATGGCAACATGGGTTATGTGCTTATTATGACAGCTGCTGCCATACTAATTCTAATAATTGCTTGTGTCAATTTTATGAATCTCACCACGGCCAAGTCAACCCAAAGAAGTCTGGAGATTGGGGTACGCAAATCTCTGGGAGCACAAAGACAACAATTGAGAACTCAATATCTAACAGAAACGGTTCTGACTTCAATATTATCAATGCTAATAGCAGGACTATTGGCAGAGGTGTTACTCCCTTGGTTCAACTCAGTTTCGGGGAAAGAACTTTCCATAGACTATTTTCAACATGTCTATTTGATATTGATATTAGTTGGCTCTGCTTTGTTTACCGGTTTAATATCAGGAGTTTATCCAGCCTATTTTATGTCGTCACTAAATCCGGTAAGTAGCTTAAAGGGTGATAAACAAACACCAAAGGGGGCGTTTTTCAGAAAACAACTCACCGTTTTACAATTTATCATTTCCATGTGTTTGCTCTCAGGAAGCTTAGTTATCTACAATCAGATTGATTTACTGTCGAATAAAGATTTGGGATATGATCCCCAGAGCGTAGTAGTTGTACCTCTTAAAAATTATGGGTTACTACAGAATTTTGAAGCATTGAAAAATGAGCTTGAAAACGTGGAAGGAGTCGTGAAAGTAAGTGCTGCATCTAATGTGCCAGGGAAGCAGTTCAATCAAAATGCTATATTTCTGACTCAGGACCCTAATAACTCAGTCGATGCTTCGGAGATAATTGTTGATCAAAAAATATTTGAAGTGCTGTCAATCGGGTTTTCATATGGCCGTGCATTTTCTCCTCTTAATCCAGCTGATTCCGGGGGTTTCATCATTAATGAAACAGCAGCAAAGCAATTAAATCTTGAGGATCCCATTGGCCAAGAACTAACCTGGGACTGGGACAATAATGGCGCACCTCCCGCTAAAGGCCAAATTATAGGTGTTGTCAAAGATTTTAATTACAACTCTTTACATGAGCCAATTAGACCACTTCTGTTTTACATGGGTATGGGTTTTAATGAGCTGATATTGAAGATAAATAGCCCTGATCTATCAGGTACCATGGCTCAGGTAGAACAGGTATGGAGGCAATTTGAAGATCGATTTGGTTTTGAATATTCTATCCTGGCTTCTAACCTGGATAGCCAATACCATAATGAGCAGCAAACGGCTCAGGTATTCACCGCATTTTCTATCGTGGCGATACTGATTGCATGTTTCGGCTTATTTGGAATGGCAACATTGAGTTTTGCTAAACGAACCAAAGAAATTGGAATCAGAAAAGTACTTGGTGCTTCTGTAGGGAGAATCCTTGGCCTGCTATTGAGAGAATTCGTGGTAATGCTTGGCATAGCTATATGTATTGCTATTCCACTCACTTGGTTAATCATGGATAGCTGGCTGAACAACTTCACCTACCGTATTGACCAAGGATTTCTGATTTACATGATATCTGGATTGGCCTTATTGACAATTTCGATTGGTACGATAATCTTTTTAACCCTAAAATCTGCCCAATCAAATCCTGTAAAGGCCTTAAGAGAACAATAATCAAAAATCATGATCAGAAACTACATCAAAATAGCAATCAGAAATATTCTTAAACACAAGGAGTATTCATTTATCAATATCATTGGTTTGGCGGGTAGCATGGCTATTACCATTCTAATCATGATTTACGCCCAATCTGTGCTCACCTATGATCAGTTTTATAATGATTCCGATCAGATTTATTTCATGTACCGAGACAGGCCGCTGGAAAATGGAAGGTTGGATGTGAATGATACCTGGTACCCCTTGGTGGAAGTAGCAAAGCAGGAGTTCCCTTCCATAGAGCAAGGCACCAGAATGGTGGGCGTTGGTAATACCTGGGTTGCTAAAGGTGATGTACGATTTGAGCAACGACTCACTTATGCAGATTCAAATTATTTTGATGTTTTCAGTTTTCCTTTTATTGCCGGAGATCCTGCCACTGCCTTAGACGACCCTAATTCAATTGTAATTAGTAAGGAAGTCGCGGACAAATTCTTTGGCGAAGAAGACCCGATCGGTAAAAACCTACAATTTGGATTTAATGCCGATAGAGTTGTTACCGGGGTGCTAGATGAAATACCAAGTAATTCTTCCTTTCAATTTGAATGTATTGCACCATTAAGAGATGAGATGATTACTGCCTGGATTGGCGAAGATCATTGGAGAGGTTCGTTCTGTTTGTCATTTATTAAGTTGAGAAACGATGCTGATGTTGATGCACTAAAAGGACAGTTAAATGTGTTAATGGAAAAATACGTTTCAGAGGAGGAACAAGGCAATTTCTTAATTTTACCTATCAGTGGATATTACGATTTGATTACTTCAGGCCAGAGCATCTATGCTCATATTATGCTACTAGTGGCCCTTGTAATTCTTTTAATAGCCATCATTAATTTTGCTAATCTGGCAACCGCCCAAAGTCTTTTGCGCAAAAAAGAAGTAGGCGTTCGTAAAGTGCTGGGAGCAAAAAAATCGAGCCTGACCGCACAGTTTTTAAGTGAATCCTTAATAATGAGTTTTGTGGCATTGGTGCTTGGTGGCCTTATGGCAGAGCTATTTCTCCCAAAATTTAATGAGCTTATAGCCATGGAGTTAGATATAATCTATACTCTGGCATCCATTGCCACGGTGCTTGTACTTGTGGTGGTTATTGGAGTATTATCAGGATTTTACCCGGCCCTTTTTGTATCTAATCTAAGAATAGTGAACATTCTTAAAACGAAGAGCATGGCCGGCAAAATGGGTGTAAGAAACTTGTTGGTGGGAATTCAGTTTGTTCTTGCCATTGCACTTATGAGTTCTGTAGGGGTAATCATGCAACAGATCAATTTTATGAA
The DNA here is from genome assembly GCF_040220315.1 of Fulvivirga sp. Classification (GTDB taxonomy): domain Bacteria; phylum Bacteroidota; class Bacteroidia; order Cytophagales; family Cyclobacteriaceae; genus Fulvivirga. The sequence continues at coordinate 15,677 of NZ_JAVJUY010000050.1, read as the reverse complement.
ATCGCATGATCTCAATTTTGACCAGCAAAATGTGATGGTGATACCCATTTCGCTAAGGGATTTTGAAGATCCTACCGCTGCAATGCCCAGAATAGTATCATTTAAAAATGAACTAAGAAATATTTCGGGAGTTGTTGATGTTGCTGGCTCAAATGCAGTACCCGGCAACTATTCAAGATCATTTTCTCTGTTTTTACCGAAAGGGCAGGAAAACATTACACCGCTAGATTGGCAAACTGCCGTTGTGGATCATGCATTTTTCAGCACTTATGGTATTGATATTATAGAAGGCAGAAACTTTATTCAAGGGTCTGAAAATGATTTTCAGCATGGTGCCATTATTAATAGGGCGGCAATGGATCAACTGGGCTGGGAAACCATTGAAGGTAATAAATTGCTATTTCCAAGAAGCAGGGAAGAGATAGACATTTTAGGGGTTGTTGAAAATTTTAACATCCAGTCGCTACGCAATCCTGTAGCACCATTAGTTCATTATTATGGTGGTGATAGCGCCAGAAATTACCGATATGTTTCTGTGAAGTTGTATGCTGAATCAAGATCTGAATCATTAGCAACTATTGCCCAAACCTGGGAGAAAATGGATTTTGGTCAGGAGTATGAATACTATTTCCCTGACGAACAATTTTCAGAATTATACGCAACTGAAGAAAGCGTAGCAGACGTACTTTCCTACGCCATGTATTTTGCTATACTTATTGCTTGTCTCGGTTTGTATTCCCTTGCCTCGTTCAGCGTTATGCTAAAAACCAAGGAAATAGCCATTCGCAAAGTCTTGGGTGCATCCGTATTACGGATCATCACCTCGTTCTCCAAAAAATATTTATTGTTAGTTGGAATTGCTGCTATCCCGGCAATTTTACTTACATGGTTTAGTATGAAAGATTGGCTCGAAGATTTTGCCTATCGGACTCAAATAGGTGTAGATACGTTTCTCATGGCCATTTTGGGCTCATTGATTATTGCCTTTTTAACGGTGTCTTATCATGCCTTAAAAGCTGGTATAACCAACCCGGTAGAATCACTAAAAGAAGATTAAAATGCTTAAAAATTATATAAAAATAGCTCTTAGAAACCTTTATAAAGGCAAAGTCTATTCATTAATAAATATTGGTGGGTTGAGTATTGGCTTGGCAGGTGCGTTGTTCATTTATGCCTATGTAACTCAGGAATTATCCTTTGATAGATTCCACAAAAATAGTGATCAAATTTATCGGGTTGGTTTCGATGTTGATCTTGGGTCAGGTAAAAAAGTGATTGCTACCACTGGTTTTCCAGTAGCAGAACAACTGAGAGTGGATTTTCCAGATTTGGAAGAAGTAATTCAGTTCAGCAGATTGTATGATGGTGAAGTAACTGCCAATGGCAAGAAAGTAATGGAAGAGCGAATAGCTTTTGCTGATTCCCTATTCTTTGAATTCTTCACCTTTCATCTTATTTCTGGCTCAAAAACAAGTGTTCTTGATCAACCGAATAGCCTGGTAATCTCTGAATCGATGGCCTTAAAGTACTTTGGCTCTACAAATGTTCTGGGTAAAGATATGTTGGTTCAAGAACCTTTTGGTGATAGAGACATGCCTATGGTAATTTCTGGTGTAATGAAAGATATGCCTGTGGCTAGCCATTTTCACATTGATTTTATGGTTGCAATGGGCACATCCAGAGAATTCTACCCAGAATCTATTTTTGAATCTTGGGGCTGGGATTCTCAGTATACATATGTCAGACTTCCGCAAGCACTTAGTGGAGATGATTTCAACCAGCAGCTTGCAGATTTTAGTGACAGACTTTTTAAAGACTATAACATTAAATTCTTCGCTTTCCCTATGGAGAAAATCAATCTCCATTCCAATATCAACAGTGAAATTGAAGCCAATAGCAACATTATTTATGTGTATATATTTTCTGTTGTAGGTATCATATTGGTTTTATTGGCATCAGTTAATTACATGAATATGAGTACCGCCCGTGCGATGAACCGCAGCAAAGAAATTTCTATTCGAAAATCAGTAGGGGCCGCTCGTAGCCAAATAATACTACAGTTTTTAGGAGAGGCCGTAATAACCAGTTTTTTGGCGCTCTTACTTGGCGGTTTAATCGCTGAATTAGCTGCAGCTCAATTAGAAAGCTCTTTAGGGGTGAATGTTCAGATTGATATACTCAATGACCCCAAGCTTCTCATGTCATTTATTTCATTTGGATTGATCTTAGGTATTTTCTCTGGGAGCTATCCTGCTCTTTACATTTCTTCATTTAATCCTGCTAAGGTGTTGAAGTCAGGAGGTAGCAATGATAAAACTCCGAATACCTTAAGAAAAGCATTAGTGCTTTTTCAGTTTATACTGAGTTCTGTGCTAATCATCGGTAGCATTGTTGTTTACAATCAACTCAACTTTTTGAGAAGTAAGAATTTAGGAGTGCAGGTTGAACAAAACATTGTTCTGCCGCCTACACAGGCAATCAGCCAAAGAATAGAAACATTCAAAAATAAGCTGAACGAACATCCGGGAATTGCCAGCGTAACCACTTCAAGCCGAAGGTTAGGTGTGGATATCAATAGTGGCGAGTATTACAGAATCGATGTAAATGGTAAGATGGAAGAAGCCCGATTGAGTAACATTTTTGTTGATTATAACTTTCTCAATCACTTTGAAGCCGAGATTATTGCGGGTAGAGGTTTTAATCAAGAGATTGCTTCCGATAGTTCGGCTGTAATTCTGAATGAATCAGCGGCCAAAGTGTTTGGCTTTCAAAACCTTGATGATGCACTGGATAAACCAATTGAATCGTGGTTTAATGCACATGTAGTGGGTGTAGTGAATGACTTTCACTTCGAAACAGTTCATAATAGAATCAAACCCATGGTATTTGTGGTTGACCCAACTTCTACTAGTTGGATGTCCGTAAAAGTGAAAGGAGATCGGCTAAGTCAGTCCATTGATTATATAGAAAGTGTTTGGAATGAATTTGAATCCAATAGGGAGTTCAGGTATTCATTTTTAGAAGATAATCTGTATAATCTTTATATGGCCGAAGAGCGATTTGTAAAAGTATTCACTCTCTTTGTTGTGCTCGCTTTATTCATTGCTTGTCTCGGTTTGTTAGGATTAGTTGCTTATACAGTTTCTAAACGATTGCCTGAAATTGGTATTCGAAAAGTTCTAGGAGCAACAGTTTTTGATATAGCCATGCTGCTCAATAAAGACTTTTTAAAAATTGTATTGATCGCCAACATCATTGCCTATCCTTTAGCCTATTTAGGCATACAGCAGTGGCTTCAAAATTTTGAATATCGAATCGATATACCTTGGCTGGCTTTTATGGTATCTACATTGGTTATTGTAGGCATGGCGCTGTTTACGATCAGTTTTAATTCTATTAAAGCAGCCCTTTTAAATCCGGTTAAAACATTGAAGGAAGAATAATATGTTAAGAAATTATATAAAAATCACTTTTCGTAATCTGTGGAAAAACAGGGTGTTTTCAGCTATCAATATTGTAGGCCTTACCCTGGGTATTTCCGTATGTCTTGTTATTTATTTATTCGTTAAAACGGAGCTGAGTTACGATAATTTTCACAGTAATTCAGAAAACACCTACCGCTTACTTCGAATAAGCGATATGAATGGAGAAAAGTATTTAATTGGAGCTTCGTCAGGCCCTTTTGCTGAAGCATTGGTGAATGATTTCCCTCAAGATATTAAGCGCACAACCAGGGCTTTTGTGGTAAGCGGACTTGTTACATATGAAGATAAGAACTTTATAGACGATCAATTAGCTTTTGCTGATTCTAACTTTTTAGAAACTTTTTCATTTCCATTAAAAACAGGTGATCGACAAACAGCGCTGAAAGCTCCAAACAGCATGATTATCACACAGAAAATGGCTAAAAAGTATTTTGGAGATGAAGACCCAATTAACAAAATAATTAAGGTAGATAATAAGCTTGATTATGTGATAACAGGTGTTTTTGACGACTTACGCGCAAAATCTCATTTGAAGTTTGATGCTGTTGCCAACTTTACCCCATTAAGAAACTTAGGCTGGATGACTAACTGGTGGTCTAACGGGCTAAATACCTATGTGGTATTAAACGAAAATACCAATCGGGACAATCTGGAAGCCCAATTCCCTGCATTTATGGATAAGTATTTCGGTGAGCATTTTAACAAAATGCAAAACAGAATTGACATAACGTTGCAGCCCTTAAAAGACATCTACTTTCAGCCTGAGGTCCGATACGACAGGGTCTTGCATGGTAACATTCAAACAGTATATATTTTCTCCGCCATAGGCCTGTTTATATTTATTATCGCCTGTATTAATTTCATGAACCTGGCAACGGCTAAATCAATTCAGCGAGCAAAAGAAGTGGGCGTTCGCAAAACCTTAGGTTCTTCAAAAAGGCAACTCATCCTTCAGTTTTTCATGGAGTCAATGGGCATTGCGTTTATTGCTGTTCTTTTGGCTTTTATGATCACTGAAATTACACTTCCAATTTTTAACTCAGTTTTTTCTCTTGAACTTGAGCCAGAAAGAAATATAGTGCTATTGATGGCTTTGGCAGGTTCAACGATTGTTTTAACTGGATTAATTTCAGGAGTCTATCCTGCTATGGTATTGTCTTCTTTCAAACCAGCTGCGGTATTAAAAGGAAAGTTTCTTTCTTCAAATGGAGGGCTAAGTATTCGAAAAATATTGGTTATTCTGCAGTTCTCCATTTCTGTTTTCCTTATCATATTCACCATTGTAATAGGGCGGCAGTTATATCATATTAACAATGTAGACCTCGGTTTTAAAAAGGATGAAATAGTTCTAATAGAGCTAAATTATAATGAGATCAATCAAAAAATTGATGCGTTTAAAAATGGCCTTCTAGCCAATACGGCTATTAAAGATGTAACCATCTCATCCGGCTACCCTGGCGGTTTTCATGATACCTATGAGGTGAAGGTGGAAGGACTTGAAGAACAACCCAGAATTAGAACGTTGTTTACGGATGAACACTATATTTCCACCTATGACCTGGAAATAGTAGCTGGTAGAAATTTTTCCGAGGATTTTCCTTCTGATAAGTCGGAAGCTATCATGATTAATGAAACGGCAGCTCATGAATTAGGATGGACTCCAGAAGAAGCAATTTCAAAAAAGATGTATATGACATTTGGTGATAGCACCTACAGAAATGTGATAGGCGTTGTTAATGATTATTATTTTGGTTCACTTAAAAGTAATATCGAACCTTTAGCCATTCAAATGGCTGATTGGCCAAGTTTAATGTCGATTAGGGTAGCCGCAGGCTCTGATGTTAAAACCGTTGCTAACTTAATTCAAACAGAGTGGACTAAATATGTTCCATTCGAAGCCAATTACAAATTTCTGGATGACATGCTTAACCAACTTTATGAAGATGAGCAATTACAGGGCAAGCTTTTCCAGTTCTTCGCATTCATCTCCATATTTATTGCCAGTCTTGGAATTTTTGGTCTGGCCTCTTATTCAGCAACACAACGAAGAAAGGAAATAGGAATACGTAAAGTTTTGGGTGCCACTGTGCGTGGGATATCTTCTTTACTAGCCAAAGATTATGTAAAACTTGTAGCCATTTCCAATCTAGTTGCCTGGCCGGTTGCCTACTATGCAGCTAATTTATGGCTGGGTGATTTTGTCAACAGAACTTCCTTAGGGCTTGATATTTTTGTTGTGGCAATGATCATTGCATTGTGCATTGCACTACTATCTGTATTTTTTCAGTCGTTTAGTGCTGCTAACGCTAATCCGGCATCCATATTAAAAGAAGAGTAAAAACATCATTTAATTGATAAAATAATCGTAATTCACACAATTATTCTTTGACAGAATGAATAATGTGAATGAACACCTGCTGGAGCAAATTGCGGATCAATTGGCTACCAGCGATTATGCGATAATCGATGACTTTCTTTCTACGGAACAAGTGGAGGCAATTTTGAATGTTTTTGATATTCATCGGGAAAAGGGGCGATTTAAACAAGCTGCTATTGGAGCGTCTGTTAATCAGGAAGTAGATAAATCTGTGAGAAAGGATCTCATTAAATGGATTGATGAAGACAATGCCAGACCGGCAGTGCAAGAATTTCTAAGTAAAATTGATGAGGTAAAGAACTACTTAAACCGTACCTGCTTTTTAGGGATTAAGGAATACGAAGCACACTTTACTATTTATCCTCCCGGAGCTTTTTACAAGCGGCATTTAGATCAGTTTACTACGAGCGACCATCGCAAAATTTCGTTCATCTGTTACTTAAATCAGGATTGGAAGCCAGAGCATGGTGGAGAACTACGTCTCTATTTACCAGATGGTAATATCGATGTTGCACCCATTGCCGGAAGATTGGCCTGCTTTAGAAGTGATGTAGTAGAACATGAAGTGTTACTTAGCCATGCACACCGATACAGCCTTACAGGTTGGATGCTCGATCAGTATATTGAGTTGAGTTTTTTAGGGTAGTCGTATAGTGAAGTTTATATGCGCTATATTAACATCCGATGTTCTCTCTGAACTTTGTAAACTGACAGTTGTATCATTCGTGCTAGCAAGTGTTAGGGATTGTCTTTCTTATTCCTTTTCTTCTTCTCTTTCGGAGTTGTTCGAACAACATGTATCCAGCTTCCTTCATTCTTCTTTTCATTGATGAAAGTTGAAACATAGTTCTTAGTTAGAATTAGAATTGATTTAAAGTATTGTTCATAATACATAAGGAAGAAGACAGCTCCCAAAGGATTATAGTCTAAATCTTCATATGCTATCGTTATTTCTTTATTAGGTGTTGCTTGATATCCTCTGTACTCATTAAAATATTCTACTGTATCAATTATTGTCGTTGCATTAGCATCTAAAGTGTAATGTTGTTCCGCACCATAAATCATGTATCCATTTGGTTGAAAGGCAGGTAAAAAGTGAACATTGACTGTTGTATCAGTTCGAAAGATGAAGTGATTGTACCTAAGTTTATCTTCTGGACCTAAAAATTCTTTTTTTCTTGACAATGCTATGTTGTATGCTTTTGAATATTGAACTGCAAGTACCGTATCAAAGGGTTCAAAAGTGCGGTAGACTTCAAATGTTGTAGAGTCCACGAGGTAATGTGCTGTTAATGTGTAAGTTGAGTCGAATGCACCATAAAGAGCATGATATATGCCTACAGAATCTAAATAACAGAACCATTGGCCTCCATAGGTATTCAGTTCCTTTTTTGAAAGTGTCAAGATGCTGTCAGAACTTACCCAAGCAACGTGATCATAAGCCAACATCTTTGAAGCCAATTCTATATTGTTAAAATGAGTCATCATGAATTGTTCGTGCCCCTCCGGTAAGTCGTCTTGGCTATATGCTATAATAGACGTTGTCAATAATAGTGTTATGATGATTTTCTTCATGTAGTGCTGGTTATCCCTAATAATTCGCTAACAAGCATCTTTATTTAATATCAATCCCCTTCCACCCTCAAATCACTAGCCGTTTTCGGGTTGCTTAGCAACTCTTTAAAAATATCCCAGCGTTTTTTGGGGTTGTCTGCTGTGCCACCATTCGCTTCCACATAATTGGCCACTATATCCTTCCCTAAATTATAGTTTATCACATAGCTTCTATACTGGTCGAAAAAACCGGTTCGCTGTAAGGCTCTTTCCGGAGTACTGAGAGAATATTTTTCTAACCATTTGGCAGCTTCTTCTTTTGTTATTTTGCCATTTAAATAGTTACGAGCCGCCTCATTGCCTGCGTAATTTAGCTTCCCTTTAATGTCCAAAACCTTATAGTATAAGTCAGCTTTAGTGCTGTCGAGTCCGGCAAGAGGGAACAACACATTCTTTTCGTAATCTACTCGCTCCTTTCCGGGAAATGCTACTTCTATTCCAAAGTTAGCACTGCCTTCTGCTATTAAAGATTGCGGTGAGAATAATGGATAAACAGAGAATTCTTTCCAGCCCTTATCTACCACCAAATTCTTTTCGAGCAACGCATTAAATACGTGATGCCCGGGATAACCCTCATGGCAGGCCAAATCTATCGCCCGCTCTATGTAAATAGGATGATCAACATTGATCTGAATTAGACTCTCAAAATTGCCCTGATAGTAATTGTAACCAGACCAATTTTTACCGGTTACGTATTCCAACATAAAGTTTTCATTTTCAGGAAGGGCAACATTGGCTAGCGTTCTTTTTCTAGCCTCAGCGATAGCCACTCTGAAAACAGTATCAAGCTTATCTTTTGGAATGATAAACTCATTGGCAAACTCATTAAACCGTTCTGTTAAAGAACCTTCGCCCGGCACCAGACTATCTAATTTGCTAAGTAGTTGATCAAAATGTTCTTCCGTATAATGTGGAGGCTCGGCATCATAGAGTAGTTGCGCTTCTTTGTCGAAGTCATAGGTTTTTCCGGCTATCATCTCTAGCTTGGTTTTAATGGCAGTCAGCTGTTTTGTAAACATGGCCTTTCTACCTTTAAGCAAAGCAGAGCTATCTTTTACATCAATTTCAGAAACAGATTGCATCAATCCCTCAGCGCGAGAAATAAATTCTTTTATAGGAATGCTATCTAATTTTTTACCAGTTGGTTTCCACTCTTCTGGGCCATAGTAAGCGTCAACAAAATCGCTATTGTATTGGCCAATTTCTAATACGAGTTTCACGTATTTCACAGCCAGAGTATCCATAGAAATCGGTTTCTCTTGAGTGCTGCAGGAAATGAGTAGAACGGATAAAAAGGCAATAGGAAGTAGTTTTTTCATGTTCAATAAAGTATTTAAATCGTAATTACGATATTAAGAAGATTTTTGAATCTCTTTATTAAGAGTTACTCCCAACCTCTGGCGTTTGCTTCTTCCAATACCTGAACCCAGGCTTCTTTATCCGTGCCATTATAGTTTCTCAAGCCGAGTGTAGATAAGTATTCTACAAGGCCAGGGTCATCTCCATAATAATCCTTCCAGACGTCAATTTGTTCTGGCGACTGATCGTGCAACCAGTTTATCACAATAAAACTTATGTTGTTTTTGTAAGTGTCCCAGGCTGTAAACATGTTTTGGTAGAATTCTGCCTGTTTAGCTTCACTACTCTTACAAAACTCTTCACCTGACTGGTACCCAATTTCTGTAATCCAAATATCATCGTTTGGAAAGTTGGAAATCATTTCTTCAAAATCGTCAAATACAGCTTCAGGAGATTTAACTTCAAAATTTTGATTCTGCGGATAATAATTAAGCATAATCACGTCACTAAACTGATTGATGTTAACGATTTCATCCTTTTCATCGCCAAATAACCCTCCTGTAACTGTAGTTTTTACACCTACTTTTATACTGGGATAATTCGTTGAAATATGATTTTTAGCGGCTTGATAAAATGCAGTGTAGGCATTCCAATTATCCGCGCCTTCAAGCACCAAGTCTATTTCATTTCCAACACTAATACTATGCAGATCCACATTGTCAGGAACTTCATTCACAAAATAATCCACCATATTGTTAAAGGCATTAATAAACTCTGGGGAATCCGGTGCAGTACTTTCCAGATACGTAGGTACTTCCCATCGTACTGTATTTATAACAGCCAGACTGAATGACACTTTAATATTGTTTGAGCCGTAATATGAAGTGGCTTGAAGCAAACCAAACGGATCTTGATATACGCCTTCAGCCGTTTCTATGGCATTCCATGGTATATTTAATTCTAGCACTTCAATTCCTGCTTTTTGTGCCTCAGCAAACGAAGCTTCAAAGCCCAAAACACTATTCGACATGTTTATACCAAATTCCCTATTGCCCTTTTCTACGGGTACTACAGGGTCAGTCACGGTAGTTTCTGGGCTGTCATCCTCATCACAGGCTTGTAGACTAAAGAATAGTAGGAATAATATTTTAAATAGATTTTTCATCTTTCAGAGGAGATTTAATGTTAACACTTTTGCACAAAAACGAGCTAAGAGCTCAGATGGAAGTTAATCAAGTCATAATTCAAAACCAATTTTGTTGGGGTGCCGGTAATCAATCAATTATGCTGGGCATGAATTTAGAATGTGCTTCTTAAACACACGCAGCAGTGTATCATGTTAAAACAAGAACATTTTCTCATAAAGTCTTTTTATAATAAAACCATTAATTTGGTTGGCACTACGAAAATTAGAATAACGTAAAGATCAGTTATTAACTTGACATACGGCAAGGCTGGGATTGTAGAAAATCTACAACTTCAATTGTTTGTTCTGCAACAATGTATTATTGACTATGATTTTAAATAAGCAAGATTTTGAAAATGCCTCTACTTCTCTTGAGTTAAGGAACTTATTGACAGAAAGGGGGCATAATCTCAAGAAAATTGACTTTGACATCAGCTATGATAGTCAAATTGAAAAATTACAAATAGAGCTGGTAAAGCTCCAAAGATGGGTTCAGGAGCATTCGCATCGGGTAGCGATCATTTTTGAGGGTCGGGATGCTGCAGGAAAGGGGGGCACTATTAAACGGTTTGCCGAACATTTAAATCCTCGTGCGATGCGTGTAGTAGCTTTAACTAAACCCACCCAGTTAGAGATGGGGCAATGGTACTTTAGAAGATACATTAGACAGATGCCTAATGTGGGTGAAATAGTATTCTTTGATAGGAGCTGGTATAATCGTGCAGTAGTAGAACCTGTCATGGGATTTTGTGAAGAAAAACAGTATCAGCAGTTCATGCGCCAGGTCACGGAATTTGAACATATGTTATTTGAGGATGATGTGAAGTTGATTAAACTATGGTTTTCAATTGATAAAGAAGAACAATCCAAAAGGTTTAATAAACGAAGGCTCAACCCTCTGAAACAATGGAAATTGAGTCCAGTGGACGAAAAAGGTCAGGAACTGTGGGATAAGTATACATACTATAAAGAGCATATGTTTTCTCGAACCCATACTTCCTTTAGTCCATGGACCATTGTAAAAACTAATAATAAAAAGATTGCCAGATTAGAAAGTATCAGACATGTATTGTCGCAGTTTGAGTATACTGGAAAATCTGAGGCAAAAACGAGAACGTTGCCCGATCCAAATGTAATTATGCGTTTTCACAGATCAATTTATAACCGCAATGGAGATGTCTAAATATAATTTTACTGAAGAGGATTTGCTCTTGCTAAATACTAAGGAGGCGCTAAAATTATTGGTAAAGGCCAAAGGTGAACTTAATCCTGAAAAAGTGTTAAGGTTTATAAAGTATGAAGACTACCTGGAAAGACTTCAAGTAGAATTGATTAAGATGCAAACATGGATCATTAAAAGGAATCAGCGTGCTTGTATTCTTTGTGAAGGCAGAGATGCAGCAGGTAAAGGAGGGGCTATTAGGCGAATAACACATCATTTGAATCCAAGACAGTACAAAGTGGTCGCATTGCCAAAACCTACGGAACAAGAAAGAGGGCAGTGGTACTTTCAACGCTATATCAGCTCCATTCCCAACCCTGGTGAAATGGTTCTTTTTGATAGGAGTTGGTATAATCGCGCTGTACTTGAGCCTGTAAACGGGTTTTGCACGCAAGAAGAATATGAACGGTTTATACGCGAGGTAAACCATTTTGAAAGTATGCTTACAAATGATAAGATAATTCTTATTAAATTATATTTTTCAATCACTAAAGAGGAACAAGCAAGAAGGTTTAAGGAGATTAAAAACAATCCGCTTAAACGCTGGAAGTTATCGCCAGTAGATGAAAAAGCGCAGGAATTGTGGGACGTTTATTCCGATTACAAGGAACGAATGTTTGAACATACCAATACTGAACAAAACCCCTGGACTGTATTAAAGGCTGATAAGAAAACTATTGCCCGTATTAAAGCAATAGAACATATACTAGATCGGGTGCCTTATGAAGGCAAGGAAAAAGTAACTAATACGATAACTTAAAATAAACGTTTGTTATGACCCACAGCCCTCGCACTCAATACTTTGGTTCATCGGCTTTGTGCCGTTTAGCTTCATCTTAAGGTTGTGGATTTTGTCTTTAATCTCCATATCGGCAAACATATCGCCAGATAATTTACCTTCTAATGCAGTGATTTCGGATTGAACGTCTTCTAATGTCATGGCTAAAAAAATTAAGTAGTAGTTGAAAAAATAAAATTAAAAATCTCATTTAATTTAACCATCTCAGATGGAAAAAGAAAATCAACAAATAAATAATTCACTGTTTCAATCTGGAAATAACGACCGATCTATATTAGGAATTACCTCCAAAGCATTCTTGTAATACAGTTTTTTGAGCACCTCATCGCTCAGATCCAGCCCATACATTCTCCAAAATGCATGGTAGCGTTTGTAATAGGGGAAGTACTCATCGGCAGTTTCCAACACTCGAAAGTAAGTGTAGTATTCTTCCGGGTTCCAAGCATCTTTACCAAACATCACACGATCCTGGTACTTCGTTAAAAACGCTTTGGCCATTCTAGGCTGTCGACCTAATTCGGCAATTACAGCTCCTATTTCAGAATACATGTTTGGGTATTTATCCATCAGCTCACCCAACTTGGCAAGGTCATTTCCAAACCAACCTAAATGTGCATTTATAAATTTTGTATTCGGGTGTTTCTTAAATAGGTCGTGCTGTTCGGCAATAATGGTTTCCCATGGAGCAGGATTATCATCTGCTCTTTTTCTGCCAGGCCTAACTTTTAATTCCAACCATCGCTCATTGTTCTCATCATGTTCATCCCAAAAAGGTTTAGGGTCAGCTGCGTGAATGAGCACTGGTATTCCTAATTCTCCACACTTGGCCCAAACGGGGTCAATTCTTGGGTCATTGATGCTAATGCGCTTGCCATCTACTTCTGCCATGGTCTGGCTTTTATATATTTTCAGGCCATTGGCGCCTAACTTCACATCGTTTTCAATTTGTTTTACAGTGTTTTCTGTCCAATTAGGCTCATTAATTGTTCCGATACTGATATTGGTGAAAATGATAAATCGGTTAGGAGCATTGTCATTCACATTATCTAAACAGCCTTTCAAATGTTCATCACTACCCCTTCCTCTTCCGCTAAGGTTCACCATCACGGCCATATTCAACTTATCCATTTCTTCTACCAACTCATCTAAATCTTGTGTTGGCATAGAAAACTGATGGTTATGCACATCAATAAAAGGGAATTTAGCTCTTTTTACTTCATGTTCAGGAACCACTAAAGTGGAAGGCGGATCATATTTTTCCCAATCCATTATTTTTGTTTCCTGAGCAAAACAGTTTACTGAAATAAAAAATGCGAGTAGTAATGGGTGGTAGTTTTTCATAGATTCTAATTGTCATGCCGACACAGGAGGCATCTTACTAAGTAAATTATGCCATAAAAGCTTAGAAAGATGCTTCGTCACCTCAGCATGACCTATATTTTTTATATTGACAACATGTTTTAATAAATATAAAATCTTAGTTACGACTAATATCCGTGAAGGTTTTTAATAATACCGCACTTCATCGTTATATTTGGTACCATTCAAACGAATCTTAACCACATGAGAATCATAGCTACACTGTTTATCTGTCTTCCGACCTTTTTGTTTGCTCAATCAGCAGAAGAAGTGCTTAAATCAGCGAATGGAAAAATTGATAATAGTAAATATAAAGAAGCTGTAGCTGAGCTTAGTGCTTATCTTAATTCCAATGCAAATAACAAAGAGGTGTTAAATAAACGTGGATATGCAAAAAATCAACTGGGTGATTTCTATGGAGCCATTGGCGATTACAATTTTGCATTAGAATTAGACTCCACCTATTCAGACGCATTAAATAACCGAGGCGAAGCAAAATTTAATTTAGGCGATGATTATGGTGCTATTGAAGACTTTGATAAAGCGATAAAGCATGATCCAAAATCAGCGGAAGCGTATAATAACCGTGGCTTTGCCAAATACAATATTGAAGATTTGCAAGGCGCGTATTTTGATTTCTCTAAAGCCATTGAATTAGACCCAAAGGATGCTGACAAATATTTTAACCGAGCGGTAATAAAGGCAGAATTAGAAGAGTACATCAGTGCCATCGATGATTATAATAAAGCTATAGAGCTAGATGGCAGCAGTGCGGATTCTTACAATTTCAGAGGAGTGGCAAAGTATGGTATTGGGCAGATAGATGAGGCCATTAAAGATTATGATAAGGCAATTTCTATGGAAGCTAAAGATCCTGTAATGTATGAAAACAGGGCATTAGCTAAAACAGATAAAGAAGATTTTGAAGGGGCTTTAGCCGATTATTCAAAATCCATTGAATTATATTCAGAAGATCCGGATACCTATAACCTTCGCGGAGTCATCTATTACAACCTGGAAGATTATGACAATGCCATTGCTGATTACAACAGTGCCATTGAGTTAGATCCATACAACCCTGTATACTATGATAATCGCGCGCTTTCCAAAGCTGCTAAAGAAGATTACAAAGGTGCAGTAAAAGATTATTCATTCTCTATTGAGTTGTACCCTCAAGACCCCGAGACGTTTCATCAGCGTGGGTTGGCTAAAATAAACATGGGTGATAACTACGATGGTTGTTTAGATTTAAATACCGCTGTAGAACTAGGTTCTGAAGAGGCTAAAGATTCTATTAAAGAGCTGTGTAAATAGTTCAGATTCACTACCATTCACTTTTATAATTCAGCATTTCACGCTGAAAAAAGCGCCATTCACTCATTTCCAGGCTAACTCTTTCCTGTTGTTTAAGTTTTTACCTCAAACATTAAACTTTAAAAAACATGAAAAATAGAATGTTAGTAAACTCGAAATTTTTACGTCTATTGTTCGGCTTAACTTTGTTTGCGATGGTAGCCACATCGTGCGATGATGACGATGATGATAACAACAACGTTATGAATCCGTCATTAACTACTGCAGCAACAGATGCGGGCCTAACAACGCTTTTAGATGCTGTGACAGCAGCCGGTATCGGAGCAGATTTGGAATCAGCTTCAGAAATTACAGTTTTCGCGCCCAACAACACGGCCTTCTCTAATTTATTAACGGCATTGGATGTTGACAATTTAGATCAACTGGTAACGGAAATTGGTGGTATAGAAAACTTGGAAGTGGTATTAGGTTTTCATGTAGTGCCTGCCGTGGCCTTCTCTAACAATTTGGTGGATGGTGAGCAGGAATTCACCACCTTAAGCGGACAAAGTCTGACAGTAACGAAAACGGCAGATGGAGTTTCTGTGACAGATGCAGCAGGCAATACTTTTGACGTAGTTGCAGCTGATGTTGCCATTGACAATGGTGTTGTTCATGTAATTGACGGGGTGTTGTTACCTACATTAACATTCCCATCAGTTGTTCAGGCAGCTACCGATGCAGGACTTTCTACCTTGCTAGATGCAGTAACAGCAGCTGACTTGAGCGGAACGCTCACTGGCGCAGAAGCTATTACGGTATTTGGTCCAACAAATGAAGCATTTGCGCAGCTTTTAGCTGAATACGGAGTATCAGACTTAAATGGGTTGATTGATCGACTAGGTGCAGCAACAGTTTCTGCAGTATTACAATACCATGTGGTACCTTCAGTAGCTTTTTCACACGATCTATCTGATGGAATGATGTTGGAAACACTACAGGGCGAAATGTTAACCGTGAATGTGGATGGTGCTAGTGTGTCA
>NZ_JAVJUY010000049.1:0-3682 GCF_040220315.1 Fulvivirga sp. | reverse complement strand
GAGTGGGTTCATTTCTGACTTAGGGTTTGATATGTATCACAAAATACTGGATGAGGCAGTACAGGAGCTTAAGGAGACAGAATTTAAAGACTTGTTTGCCAAAGAATTGACAGAATCACATAAACATTTGGTAAAGGATTGTAACATAGAAACGGACCTCGAACTTATTATACCCGAAGATTATGTGGGCAACATTTCAGAAAGGCTAAGTCTATACAATACGCTGGATAACCTGAAGAAAGAGGAGGAATTGCATGATTTTACCAATTCATTAATTGACAGGTTTGGTAAATTACCAAGTACCGTTCACGATTTAATTGAAACTGTTAAGTTACGATGGCAGGCCGAAGAATTGGGTTTTGAAAAGCTTACCATTAAGAATGGCAAATTGAAAGGCTATTTTATGTCTTCAGACCGTGAGGCTTATTTTAAATCAGAGGTTTTTGGTGGAATACTGGCGTATGTTCAAACGCACCCGAAGCGATGTAGATTAAAAGAATATAATGAAAAACTAATTCTTACGGTTGATGAGGTTCAATCAATTGACGAAGCCAAGTCTACTTTACAAACAATTTTAGATGGATCAGTAGTAAAGGTCTGAGATGTCTATATGATCTAAATAAGCATCAGCCAGACTCAAATTCTTAAATGCATGAATACCTAATACTTTCCCTTCTGAAGGAGAGTAATTTACCTCTACGAAATAATCTTTCATCAAATATAAGTAGTGCTTAGTGCCTGCTTCTTCTCGGTATAAAATGTAATCAGCAAAAACAGTGATAAAATCACATTTCTTGTCGAAGGGTAATATTTGAAAATCGTTTAAAGAGATCATAGCCGTAACTTTTGTTACAGCTACTAGTGAAAATTATGTGCCAGAGGATAAAAAGGCTTTAAATGAGCGTTTTAGAGAGTTGTTTTTCCAAAATGGGAATAAGAAACTTCTATTTTATCCCAAATTGGGATTTCTTAAAAGCTCATGAGCTCTTTAAATCGTTGTGTTTGTCTCCTTGAAACATCTACTTCGTGACCGCCTTTTAAGTAGATTTTTATACTACCGCTAAACCAGGGTTCAATACGCTCTACCCATTTTAAATTGATAATTTGTTGGCGATTGGCCCTAAAAAAAGTTTTAGTATCTAAGCGTGATTCCAGGTAGTTAAGTGTTCGTGGAATCATTGGTTTATGTTCATCGAAGTAAATTTTTGTATAATTACCGTCCACTTCAAAAATTCTTACGCTTGAAAGCTGAACGAACCAGCACCGCTCTCCATCTTTCACAAAAACCTGATGATTTTCCGTCATCCGATCTTCTTCATTGGCTTCTTGTTTATCTTTCTTCTCCTGAATTTTATTCAGTGCCCCTGCCAGCCGATCTTTTTGAATAGGTTTTTGAAGATAGTCTAATGCATTGTATTCAAATGCCTTTATCGCATATTCGTCATAAGCTGTAGTAAAGATGATTTCAGGGACCTCTTCTAAATCCTCCAAAAGCTCAAAGCCACTCTTTCCCGGCATTTGAATGTCAAGAAATACTAAATCTGGTTTCTTCTCCTCAATAAATTCTTTCGCCTCACTGGCATTGGCCGATTCGCCAATCACATTCACAAAATCAAATTCCTTTAATAACCTTTTAAGTTCATTTCTTGCTAAGCGCGAGTCATCTACAACTAATGCATTCATATTAATGGTATTTTAAAGCTGGCTTTCACCTGATGTTCATTCAAATTATTGATCTCTAAATTGGATATTTTACCAAAAAGCAATCTGAGTCGGTCAGAAGCATTTTTTAGTCCTATGCCCGTTCCTTTTTTCTCCGTGTTTATTTGACCTGAATTAATAACTTCCACAATTAGATTATCTTCCGATAAATATGATTTTATATTAATCTCACCGCCAGCAGGAAGATTAGAAATACCATGTTTAATGGCATTTTCAACCAACAATTGGATGGCCATTGGTGGCACTTTCAAATCCAACGTTTCAGGCTTTATTTCCAGTGTATATTTTAGTCGGTCCTCAAATTGGATGGATTCTAAGTTTAAATAGTTCTGAACCACATCCAACTCCTGCTCGATACTCACTTTTTCCCTGTTATTAAATTGCACAGAATACCTCAAAAGATCTGATAAATGGCCTATCATATCCCTGGATTTTTCAGGGTTTTCAATAACCAAAGAGCGGATATTGTTCAGACAATTGAAGAGAAAATGCGGGTTTATCTGTGATTTAAGGGCTATTAGTTCAGCATCTTTAACTGCAGCCTCCAATCTCCACTTTTCAATCTCACTACTTTTTAGGTTGATAAAAAACTTAAAAAGAAAATACATTATTGACCATCCCGCAGCTACAATGGACAGGTTTAAAACGATGATTACACCAATTCCAAATGTAAACTCCTGATCACTCTCTACTTTAAAAAAGGTGTTGTTAATAGGCAAAACTATGGCCGACCAGATGGTGCCAACAATTATTGACGCTAAAACAACCCTACCAGAAAGTTTAAATATTCCTATCTTCTCCCAAGAGTACCTTTTTATATAACCTCTGTACAGGTGTGTCAGTAAAAAGCCAACAATTACTGTATTCAGGTATCCTACAATTATCTGCCATTGATAGTCATTAAAATATGCGGCAACTCCTGCATAGAAAACGAAGAATAAACTCCAGCCAACAAGCTGAAATATCCAATACATTTTCTTTGTATTAATGGGCTGTTCGGTCATATAACTATCTAATTCCTGCACCAAAGTTCTGATTTATCTAAACGTGTTCAATTTAATTATTATCCTGTGGATTGTTGAATGGTTAAGTGGTTAATAATCAGTATGACAGACGAAATAGGTAGTGGCAACATATAATAAAATAAAACAATTACTGTTATATCAATAATGTCAGCTAAGTTTGAGATGAGCATTTGACAACTTTTTAAGCTAAAAATTCATTTTTGTGCTTATTTTATCGAATAGAAATGTTATTTTGCTCCCGAATATTCTTGCGAATACTTAGTATATATGACTATATTAGTATTTGCATTTAATTTTTTGAATAAATAAACAGGTATGAAAAGAACTGCAGGCTTTTTAAAAAGTGCTTTGTTAGTTGTTGGTGGATCAATGATGTTAACCTCTTGTTTCCTTGGTGGAGGCGGAGGTAGACCTACGAGTTCACACCCAGGTGCGTTAAGTACCGCTACAGGATTGGCTTATAATGATGAAGATAATAATGGATTTGAGGTAAAACCTTATGCAGGTCAGCCCGAAGGTCCAAATTTGGTTTTTATCGAAGGGGGTCGTTCCATTGTTGGTTCTTTTGAGGAAGACATTCTTAACAGAAGAGATAACATTGAGCGTACTGTTTCGGTAGCTTCATTTTACATGGACGAAACTGAAATCGCTAACATTCACTGGTTAGAATATCTTCATTACCTAAATGTTTCTGATTCTTCAAGAGAAGTATACATTGCTGCTTTACCAGATACTACTGTTTGGGAAGCACGTTTAGCGTATAACGACCCTTACGTTGATCACTACCTTAGATATCCTGGATTTAGATATTTCCCTGTGGTGGGAGTTAGTTGGGTACAGGCCAACAACTATGGCGATTGGAGAACAGCCGCGGTAAATCAGAAATTATACGAAGATTCTGGCGAAGAGCTTCCTGAAACTTCTGGTGGTAGAAT
>NZ_JAVJUY010000048.1:0-4151 GCF_040220315.1 Fulvivirga sp. | reverse complement strand
AGAAGCCTCCAGCGAATGCGAACCAAGCTCAGATAACGACATGGCCTCCGAATAATAATACAATGCTAAATCTTCTCGTCCCATTTCGATATAAGCATTACCAATATTTTTTATAGCATCTACACGCTTTCCATTAGAATTAATAGATTTAAAAATTTCGTAAGATTCTATAAAGTAAATCAGCGCTTTATCGTATACCCGTTTAAGAGAATATACAGTTCCAATATTATTCAATGTAGATGCCTGAGCTTCTTTATCATTTATTTCGGTACTTATTCTTAAAGATTCTATATAATACTCAAGCGCTTCTTCATACACTCCTTGGTTTTTATAGATTACACCGATATTATTTAAGGCAGCAGCTCTACCATTTGGGTAGCCTATTTCATTGGCTAATTCTAACGCAAGAATAGATTGTTCAAGTGCTTTTGTTGGGTTCAGGCGGTTATAGATTGCATAAAGTTTATTTAGTACATCTACTCGATCTTTACCTTGTGCAGTCTTAAGTTTATTTTCCAGGCTATCTAAATCCTGAAAAGCCTGGCAGTTGAAAGCCATTACTATTAAAACAACTAAGAGGTATACTCGTTTCATAGAATGCCAAATTAAGCATATAATGCGAAACAACATGAAATCAAATAAAAATTGTATTCGTATAAGTTTGTAATTAGCTTAAAGAAAAAATCATATGAGAAATATAGTATTCATTTTCATTGCGTTGGCTTTATCTATTAATAGTATGGCTCAGGACTCACTTACTACGGTAATTCTTGTTAGACATGCAGAAAAGGGTTTTAGTGAAGATGGTGACCCATCTTTAAACAAAAAGGGTAATGCACGTGCTAAGCATTTAGTTGAGATGCTTGAATCTCAGGAAATTGATGAAATTTTTACTACACCCTTCAAAAGAACAAGAGAGACGGTCGCACCTATAGCAGAAGCAAAAGGAATAAAAGTTCAGGAATATAACCCATTTAATTTGGATGCCATGCTTGAGATTATTTCAGCAATGAAAGGACAATCATTGCTTGTCGTGGGACATTCAAATACAATTCCCGTGTTGATTAATAAATTGATTGGTGAAGAGCGTTATAAAATGATCGATGAAGATGAATATAATAATATGTTCATAGTTTCATTGAATTCAGTAGGTGATGGAAAAGTACTCCATTTGAAATATGGAGAATCATCTAAAAAGTGATGAACTAACATTAGTCAGATGTGTTAAATCTATAAATGCATCGTAAGCCAAACCTTCCAACCAAATTATGTCCTGTTTGCCAAAAACCATTCTCATGGCGAAAAAAGTGGGCAAAAGTATGGTCTGAAGTTATTTATTGCAGTGAGAGGTGCAGAAGAAATAAAGTCAAATTAAAAACATCGGTATAAATGGAATATAAAAGATTAGGCAAATCAGGTTTACAGGTTAGTCGGTTGTCGTTTGGTTCATGGCTAACATTTGGCAAGCAAGTAGGAGATACCACAGCGGAGAGCCTGATGAAGATAGCCTATGATAATGGCATTAACTTTTTTGACAATGCAGAAGCCTATGCTGGTGGTAAGTCAGAAGAAGTGATGGGAGAGGTGCTTAAAAAGATGAATTGGCGAAGAGATAGTTATATAGTTTCCAGCAAAGTATTTTTTGGTGCAGATGGAGGTAAAGGAGATATAAAACCAACACAAAAAGGCCTAAACAGAAAGCATGTTATTGAGGCTTGTGATCAGGCTTTGCAAAGATTGCAGGTAGATTATCTCGATTTATATTTTTGTCACAGACCCGATAAAGAAACTCCTATTGAG
The DNA here is from genome assembly GCF_040220315.1 of Fulvivirga sp. Taxonomy (GTDB): domain Bacteria; phylum Bacteroidota; class Bacteroidia; order Cytophagales; family Cyclobacteriaceae; genus Fulvivirga. Next base: position 2,351 of record NZ_JAVJUY010000048.1, on the reverse strand, counting down.
GAAACCGTTTGGAGTATGCATAATTTGATACAACAAGGTAAGGTGTTGTATTGGGGCACATCAGAATGGAGTGCACAGGAAATTATAGAGGCACATATGGTGGCCAAACAGTATAATTTGATAGGTCCAACTATGGAACAGCCTCAGTATAATATGTTGGTGAGAGATAAAGTGGAGGTGGAATTCAAGCAAATTTATAAAACGGTGGGGTTAGGTACCACTACCTGGTCGCCATTGGCTTCGGGCATACTAACAGGTAAATACAATGACGGATTTCCGAAAGACACCCGATTGGGAATTGAAGGCTTAGAGTGGTTAAAAGACCGATTACTAGCCGAGGAAAATCTCAAGAAAGTGAAGAAGTTAACAGAGTTTGCCAAAGAGTTGGGTACCACCATGCCTTTATTGGCCTTGGCTTGGTGCCTGAAAAACGAAGATGTCAGCACAGTTATCTTAGGCGCATCAAAAAATGAGCAACTCACAGAAAATTTAAAGGCATTTGAAGTAGTTCCTTTACTAACGGAAGAAGTGATGGAGAAAATAGAGGCGACTTTAGAGAACGCCCCTGTTCATCCACCATTTTAACATTAGGCTCTGCTATGCAGGGCCACTCTATTGCCTTCCGTATCTTCGAAAATGGCCATGTAGCCAATATCTTCACTTATAAGCTTTTTGGGCATTAAAACTTTGCCCCCTGCGGGTTCAATTCTGGCAAGTTCGTTATTTAAATCGCCAGAATGGGCTGTAAAATACACCAGTGAACCTTCATGGCTGGGTGTGTAGAAATCAGGATGCTTAACCAAAGAACCCATGGCGCCTCCAGCCTGATGATTGGATGGAAACCAGCCCATATCCAGTTCGCCCATTTCATGCCTTTCTATTTTAAAGTCAAATACCTTTTCGTAAAATTTAATGGCTCTAGGCATATCGTTTACTGGCACTTCAAACCAGCCGACTACATTTGATTCTAATTCCATAATAAATAGTGAGTTTGATGACTCACCTAATTTACGAATTAATGCTATTCATTAATAGTGTCAACGATGGAGTTTATTTCATCAACCAATGAATGAATTTCATTAGGAATATTTTGTTTTACCTGATCGATAAGCCAATATCTACGAACGTCCCCCATCTTGTATTCAAAATATACACCACCGCCATCTGCACAATCAGGACAACCAATTATCGTATCTTGTATAGCTAAAATAGGTGCCGGAGTTTGAGTGAGCATATTTTCTGTATCTAACAGCTTTAGTGAAGTCAGTGGTAGGAAGTTACCTTGATAAGGCATTTTATAATCGGGGTAATTGTCATTGATATCTTCACTAAGAGAATTTTCTGACAACTTAAAGATTTCGATGCATTCTTCACCGGCACAAAAACCCGCATATCGGCCAAAAATCAGGTAATCGGAGTCTTGATATTGCTGCTCACCAATCAATAGAGGCTCTTCATCTTTGTTGCAACCGAAAAGAGTTACACTTAAGAGTAATAGAAAAGTGAATCTAACCATGTCTACAAATTTAGTGTTTTCAGTATGATGACACATGTTAATCTAAATTGGTTGGAATACGATATTCAAAAGGGCATAATACCTATCTTTAAAAAATGACCAATGGTGATATAATGGCTGTAGGAGAGGAGTGGTTCCAATCCAGAAAATGGAAAGTATTTGACTTTCAACGTCAGGCATGGGAGGCGTATCTAACTGGAAATCATGGATTGGTCAATGCCCCTACAGGAAGCGGTAAAACATATTCTTTGGTTGTACCTGCTTTGTTAGATGGTACGGTTAATAGTAACAAAGGATTACAGGTGATTTGGATTACCCCAATTAGAGCGTTGGCCAAGGAAATTGCCAATGCTACAGAAAGAGCAATAGAAGGCTTGGGGTTGGATTGGAAAGTGGGTGTGCGCACAGGCGATACTTCCACAAAAGAGAGGAATGCAATGAAAAAGAATCCTCCGGAATTTTTAATTACTACCCCGGAAAGTCTGCATCTGATGCTTGCCCAAAAAGGTTATCCCAACTTGTTTAAAAACCTAAGGGCAATAGTTTGCGATGAGTGGCATGAGCTTATTGGTTCAAAAAGAGGCGTTCAAATGGAGTTGGCACTTTCAAGACTTAAATCGGTGAGTGATAATTTACGGATATGGGGCATATCTGCTACGATCGGTAATATGGATCAGGCGGTGGAAGCCCTTTTAGGAGACGAAAAATCATATAAAATAATACGTGCCGATATTGAAAAGGCCATTGAAGTAGAAAGTGTTTTCCCTGATTCGGTAGAAGAACTACCCTGGGCTGGACATTTGGGTGTCAACCTTATCGATAAAGTTATTCCGAT
>NZ_JAVJUY010000047.1:0-7310 GCF_040220315.1 Fulvivirga sp. | reverse complement strand
CCACTCTAATTGGTTTTGAGAACGTAGAACCACCATCTTCAGAGAAAATTAATTTTACCTGGGCATCCTGAGAAGCAGTGAACCATGCAATTACAAGATTGTTACCTTCTGCCGCTATTTGCGGTCCATTTACCGGGCAACCCATAATCTCCCAATTGTCGTTGTAGATTGCCACAGGTTTTGTCCAGATATCATTAACAAAACGGGTAATATAGATATCGCGAATTTCTTCTTCCGATCGGTTTCTATATATTACCACAGGCCCATTATCAGTAATTGCAGCGGCTGTCTGACAACAATCGCAAACACGGTCATCCAACTGCCATTCCTGTATTTTATTTCCGGTTGGAGAAACAACAGCTGCCCTAATTGTCATCTCACCATAGTGCCCTTCTACCATCGATGTACTTCTGCCATCCAGCCAGGCTATAAAATAATTATCACCATAAGGTACCATGGAAACAAAGCCATGCTCAGCTTCCTTGCCATCGTCATGAATTAAAGTAGACTCAGACCAACTTTTACCATAATTTTGAGAGGTTTTTATAGCGATATCATAGCTATAAGTTCCCTCACTACTTTTTACAAGAAAGTGGGCTATTATCTTCTCCCCTTTAAAGGTGGCAATCATTGGGTAATCCGCCCAATTAACAAACCAATTAGTGCCACCACTTATTAGCTTTGGTGTACTCCAACTTTTATCTTCCAAAAGCTTGGCATACTTAAAAACCGACTGCTCTGAGGTATCTGTTTCAATTGTTTCTACCCACGATAAATAGACATTCTGTTCTAAGTCCTGAAATAAATAAGGTAAGTGGTTTTTCCCTACTTCAACAGGTAAAGAGATGATCATTTCATTTTTGTCTGAATTGCTATTGTTCAAAGAACAACCTTTGAAAAAGAAAGAAAAAACCATCAGCAATAGGGCAAATCTATTCATAGCTCCTCAATTTTATGGCTTTCTATCCTTACCTTTGCAAAAGGTGAACAAAAAATTGTTAATCTTCGTTTAAATGGCTAATGCGTAAACTGTTTTTAACACATATTGCCATTATTTATCTGTTGCTATCAGTGGGGGTTACTAAAAGCACTCACTATTGCATGGGTAGAGCCATTAATGTTGAGTATTACTCCATATTAGCTGATGGTTGCTCTACGTCTGATGAAAGAAAGATGCCCTGCTGCGATGATGAAACTGAGATTTTAAGCATCGAAGATGAGCATCAAACAGAGTCGCTGACAAAATCATTTGCCAATACTGTATCTCTGTTCGTTCCAAGCTACTTTCAGCTGGAGTATGAAAGCTTACTAAACATAACTGACGAATCTCAATTTGCTGATTTGCCAGACCCCCCCGAATTGGTGAAGGAACCAATCTACATTACCACGCATAGTTTTACTTTCTACGGTTAATTTTTAGAGTTAATTACAACAATACCAAGGGTAAGCATCCTTGGCAATCCTCTTTGTATTCTAAATTTTAAACCAATGAAAAATATATTAATAATAACAATAGCACTTTTTATAAGTAACACCTCCTACTCGCAACAAAAAGTAGTTGAAGACTCCATTAGCGTTTCTGGAAATTGCTCTATGTGCAAACGAAGAATTGAAACAGCCATTATGGCTCAAAATGGCGTGAAGTATGCCGAGTGGAATGTAAAAACAAAGAAACTCTTTATTGCTTATCGAGAAGATAAAATAAGTGCCGAAGAAGTTCACAAAGCCATTGCTGCCGCAGGGCATGATACTGATTTGATAAAAACTGAAGACTTGGTGTATTCTGACCTGCCCTTCTGTTGTTTGTACCGTGATCATGATCCACATGGACCAAATGGCGAGGAGCAACATGAAAGGTAATTATCACATAGTACTCACTCTAATACTGCTGACTTCCTTCGTTAACATTTCATTTAGCCAATCACTTTTTGGTGTAGTTATTACTGAAGAGTCTGGTAAAAAGGAGCCACTTTTTGGAGCCAATGTTTATTGGCAAGGTACTACCATAGGCACAACTACCAAGGAGAATGGTACTTTTTTCATCGATCGAACTGAAGATAGCAAAAAACTGATTGTGAGTTTTGTAGGTTACGCCAGTGATACTATTGAAATTACCAACCAGACCAGCATTAACGTTACGCTTAACCCGGAAACAACCCTTAATGAAGTAGTTGTTGAAGGCTGGAAACCGAGTTCTGGGATCAACTATCTGGAAGGAATCAACACTCTTGAGATGAGTGAAGACGAGCTCTTTAAGGCGGCATGTTGTAATCTCTCAGAGAGTTTTGAAACGAACCCCTCTGTAGATGTATCTTTTACAGATGCAGTTTCAGGCACAAAACAAATTCAAATGCTGGGGCTCTCAGGCCCTAATGTGATGATTAGTGTAGAAAATATGCCAGGCCTCAGGGGTTTGTCTTCAAATTATGGCCTAACTTTTATTCCGGGTTCATGGATTAACTCAATCCAGGTAACAAAAGGAGTAGGTTCTGTTGTGAATGGACATGAGAGTATTGCAGGTCAGATTAATGTGGAGTTAAAAAAACCTCAGGAAAGCGATAAACTGTTCCTTAATGGCTATGTAAACCAATCTGGCAGAACTGAACTTAATACCATTTACACACAGCGCGTGGGTGAAAAATGGGCCACTACAACACTTTTACATGGTTCCATCAGACCCACCAAAATGGATAATAACGATGATGGATTTTTAGATTTTCCTATATCGGATCAAGTGAATTTTGTTAATCGATGGGTTTACAAAAGTAAAAAAGGTTGGTTGGGTCAGTTTGGTGTGAAAGTTTTGGAAGACAATAAAATTGGTGGACAAACTTCTTTTGATGAAGATATGGAAAGAACCTCATCCAATCCTTATGGTGTTAAGTTGAGCAGCACCAAATACGAAGGCTTTGGTAAATTGGGACATGTATTTTCTGGTAAAGAATATAAAAGCTTTGGTTTTCAGTTCAACACCTACAAACAAAACTTCAATAGCTATTTTGGTTTAAATAATTATGATGCCGATGAAGATTATGTGTACTCCAATCTTATTTATCAATCGATTATTGGTAATACAAAACATAAGTTTAAGACAGGCCTTTCTTATTCTTACAATCATATTGATGAAGGATTAAATGCATTGCAACTCGACAGGACCGAACATGTTACAGGTGGTTTCTTTGAGTACACATATGACAATTTGGATGATCTGATTGTAATTGCCGGTGCCAGATTAGATTACAATAGTCTTTTTGGGGAAATATTTACTCCACGAATTCATGTTAAATATTCTCCGTTCGAAACAACTGCTATAAGACTATCTGCCGGCAGTGGAACCAGGACTGCCAATATCATCAGTGAAAATACTTCAGTATTGGCAAGTTCAAGAACCGTTTTGTTTGAGAATTTACAAACAAACATGGGCTATGGTTTTGAACAGGACAAAGCCTGGAATTTTGGCTTGAATGTATCTCAGGAGTTTAGATTGAATTACCGCGATGGGGTGATCAACTTCGATATATACCATACCAAATTTGATAATCAGGTGATTCTTGATTTAGACAGAAACCCACAAGAAGCTGTATTTACTTCGTTAATTGGTGATTCCTATTCGAATAGCCTCCAATTTCAGGTAGACTATGAACTCCTCAAACGACTAGATTTGAGAATGGCTTATCGCTGGTTGGATGTAACTGTAGATTACAATATAGGTGAGCTACAAAAACCGTTGTTCCCGCAAAATCGTGCTTTTTTAAATCTTGAATATGAAACTTTAAATAAATGGGCCTTTGATTACACGGTTCAATGGACTGGTGAACAAAGGATACCAAATACCAGAACCAACCCTGAAGAATTCAGAAGGTCAGAATATTCGGAAGATTTTGTGTTGATGAATGCGCAAATAACCAAAACTTTTGATAAGGGCTGGGCTGTATATGTTGGAATGGAAAATGTAACTGACTATCAGCAAAAAGATGCTATCATAGCGGCTAATGATCCTTTTGGAGCGTTCTTCGATAGTTCATTAATCTGGGGGCCGATATTTGGTCGTATGGCTTATGTTGGTTTCCGGTATCGAATTAAATAACCTAGCACAACCTTACTAAGCTTTAAAAGCTTGGTAAGGTTTTTTACTTTCTAATATGTTGACCAGTAGTTGTAAAAGACAGGCCTAGGTTGCCACTAGCAGAAATCATCACGCCTTCGAAAAGTGGCTTGTTTGAGCCGGGTTTAATCTTCCAATCGAAAATAAAATTTGCTCCAGTTCCGCCACTTTTATCATACTGATCAATAACAATTTCAACAGTCTCCATAGGAGCCACATAAATGGTTTTATTAAAATATTTCCTTAAAGATTTACCTTCGGAATTGAAATACTCAGCATGATCAATAAAGATTGTATCATTTCTGTTCGTATTCCTAATGCTTACCGTTGCAGTTAAATCGAGGATAATATCTTCTGAGCGGCTATAAATTTGCGAATAAACTGATAGGTAAGTTGATCCGGATTCTAGAGAATCCTGATTACCGATATTGGCTATCCTGCTACTCCAAACTACCGGATTAATAGAGCTAATCTTTTTCTCTTTTTCACATGAAAATATTATACTGACAATAACTCCAGCGATCAGAGTAATCTTCAACTTACACATAAAAACAAGTTTAACTCAAATTAAGTAGCGCATTGTTATTAACCAAATAAAAAGCCAGACTACAAATTAATACAGTCTGGCTTTGATTAAAAACAACTCTTACTTAGAAATACTCGCTACACCAGAGCCGGTGCCAATATTAATTTCTATTCCACTGTTATCAAATTTCTTAGTCTTTTTAAGGGTCACTTCTCCGTAAGACTCCTCTTCTTCTTCCTCAGTATCAAAACTAAACGGTGCATCAATTCTTCCTCTTTTCTTATCGGCTTTCATTACAACTTCTCCTACAAAATCGTTTCCGTTAAAATCTAGTTCAGCATCACCGCTTCCACTATTCACATTAACATTCGCCATAGGACTTTTTGTTAATGCTACCTCTACATCTCCAGACCCCGAGTTAAACCCGCTGTTATCAGTTACTTCAATATCATCGGCCTTAATATCCCCACTTCCTACATTGGCATAGATACCACCAATTGCTCCTCTGATTGAAATATCTCCACTGCCTGCATTAAGCCTAATATCTCCATTAATGGTGGTTACATCCATGTTGCCAGAACCAGTATTCACTCGTAAATCACCATCGTATTTGTCAACCATAAGATCACCAGATCCGGTGTTAACTCTTAAGTCGCCACTCATATTTTTTAGTTCAATATCTCCAGAACCGGCATTCATATCTATCGAAGCTTTTAAACCAGAGGCCATCATGTCTCCAGATCCGGTATTCATACGCACATCTACGTCATCAGGTATAGTGATTGTCCAAATAGGACTTTTACCACTGTAACTACCCCTACTTTCTTCTTTAATGACCAAAGTGCTTCCTTGTTGTTCAATGGTGGGTGAGTATTTATCGGTATCATAAAAATGTTCTAAAACTACTTTCACAGATTTATCGGACGACTTTTTAAGGATGCAATCACCGGAACCAGTGGCTAGCTTTACTTTGTTAATACCTGTAAAATTCTTTTCTATTTTCTCCTGAGCATATACACCCAGCGAAATTAATGCTGCCAGTAATGTTAATTTGAGTTTCATGTTGTTTGTGTTTTATATATAAGACTAAAGAAAGATAAAAAGGTTGCACCTTCTGGTATTGCGATTTGGGCATATAATAGATCTGGTTAAATGTCGTTATATTTGGTATGAATCAAATCGGGATAAAAAGCGTTTATTATTTAATTATCTAACACGATGAAAAGATTATTTATACTGTTGATAGCGGTTTGGTTTACTGCATGCAATGAAGATGAAGAAGTATCTGATTACACAGGCAATCAGGTGACTTACGATTTGGTTCAATCCTCCGACTTTCCTGTGCAAGGCACGGCTACATTTAGAGAGCGAAGAGATTCTAACATAGAATTGTTCATTCAGCTAAGCGGAACAGAAGGGACTATTGAACATCCGGCTCATTTACATTATGGGGATGTTTCTGTGGCAGATGCCGAAGTTGCTAAACTTTTATTACCGGTACGAGGCTCATCTGGTAAGAGTGTAACCATTTTTAACCGACTAAACGATGAGACACTAATAACCTACAATGATCTTTTAACCTTTGATGGCCACATTAAAGTGCACCTTGATGGTGGCGCCAATAAAAGTACAATACTGGCATCCGGTAATATTGGAAGTGCGTTCACCAAAAATCCTTCTGTTGGCAGAAAGGAGATTGCTGTTTGTAGAATGGAGTAGATGAAATCTCGCGATATACTTAAAGAATGGGTTAAAAGCTTTAATACTGCTGATGCCAATGCCATGGCTGAGTATTACCATGATGATGCCATTAACCATCAGGTAAATCAAGACCCAATAATGGGAAAGGAAGCAATCAAACAAAAGTTTAAAGAAGAATTTGCCACGGCTGAGATGGTTTGCATTGTAGAAAACATTTTTGAAGATGGCGAATGGGCTATTCTCGAATGGAAAGATCCGTTAGGCCTGAGAGGTTGCGGTTTCTTTCATATTGTGGATGGAAAAATTAAATTTCAACGAGGCTATTGGGACATGCTGAGCTTTTTAAGGCAGCACAAGCTACCATTTCCGAAAGAATAAGTACGCCTAATTTAAATGGCCCTTTTGATTAATCCGTGGCGTTAGTGATTTGGCACTGAAAATAATGGCCTGAATGATTAGCCCCACAACTATTAACAGACATATTTCTAACTTTGAGGTAAGGTTGCTAGATGCCAATAACTGTGAAGAATTATCAATAATATTTTTACCTTCTTCTAATTGAATTTCTGAAAGTTTATCGAGGGCAGTAAACAGTTTTGGAAAATGTGCTTCCAATTCTAAAGTGCGTACAGGCTTTCCATCATATAAATAATAGTTCTCCAAATCATACAGCCTATTTACATCAGTTTTTAATTGTTCAAAATAGCGTTCCTCCTCCTTTGTAAGGATAGTTCCTTCATAAAGTTTAATCAGCTTATTGATGGAAATATTCAAAGATGCATTTTCATAACTCAGTTCTTGATTCTGTTTAAAACCAGGGTTTAATATCAGGTCTTTTTTATCATTAAAAGCGTTAGAAAGTTTGTAGATGTAGCCTTCCACCACCAACCTGTCTTTATAAAAGGTAGTGAAGGAATTTTTGAGTTCACCTGAGTTACTTGAGTCAAGCAAATTGGTGATCAATAAAATAATAAAAAC
>NZ_JAVJUY010000046.1:0-12011 GCF_040220315.1 Fulvivirga sp. | reverse complement strand
AGTTTTCAGTGGCGCCAATTATGGTCCTTGGGCACCTCCATTTGTAAGTTTTCTTCCACTACCTGAAAATCCGGTGGGTGAAGGCTTAGGACATTTCGTAGGTGCTATGCGCATAGATGCCTGGAGACCTGCAGATGAATTCAAATCTCACATGGATAACTGGATTTCCCGTTTTAGAGAAACAAAGGCCATTGAAGGTAAAAAAGTGCTAATTCCGGGTGATCCTGAAAGAGAATTTGAAGCAATTAGATTGAAGGATGGAATTCCGTTAAATGAGAAAGTAGTGGCTGATTTGCAAGAATTAGCTCAAAAGTTTGGAGTCAACCTTTAGCTTAAAAACCCATTGTTACCCCAATTCTAAACACCCATGGGCTGTTATAAGGCGATTTATCTTCATCATAGAGTACATTATATAATACTGCGATATTGAAACCAGCATTTCTACCTAATGGTTGAAAATAGCCGCCACCAACAAATGCCCCCGGAACCCACTCTCTTCTTGATGAACCATCATTAATATTGAAAAATTCAAGGCTCAAATTTTCATACTCTGCCTGTGCATAGAATTGCTCTTGAATATTATGACGTGCAAAAAATCGATACCCATAAATATTCGTTTCAAAATCTTCAAAGTTGTCAAATTCTCTTTTGAAGTAAATATAGGTGATGCCCAGACCTGCCGAGAAGTCATCAGTAAATCGGTAACCTACTAAGGGTGAAATTTCAATGTTTGTAATTGTTCCGAATTGAAGCCCAAGATTACCCCCGAAATAAATTCTATCCGATAGTTTATCACCATCTAATTCATTCCCTGTCTGAGCTAAAGATGCATATGACATCAAAACAAAGACAATTAGAACAGCATATTTTTTCATTCCTCTTCTTCGATAATAAATAAGTCTTCTGACTCTTTTTTCATGAGGTATTTCTCGCGTGCGAATTTCTCCAGTTTTTTCTTGCTACTAAAAAGCTCCTCACGCTCCTGCTTTACCTCAGCAATTTTCTCTTGATAATACGCTTTTTGGTCTTCAAGGTTCCTTCTTTTTTGATTCAATTTGTATTGGGTGTAGATATCATTTGAATCAATAAAAAGCATCCAGATAAAAAAGAAAATACCAAACAAGAAGTAAAAATTTCTGCTAAATCTTGGAATTTGCATTGTATGATAGTTTAAAAAATATGTTTGAATATAAGAATAATTACGATTTTCTAAAAAAGCCGGCTTAAGAACCGGCTTTTTAATTATATAATCGTAAAGTATAATCTACTTTTTAGGGAAGTAAGCTACTTCACCTAATTCTTCTTCAATTCTCAATAGCTGGTTATACTTGGCCATTCTATCAGAACGAGAAGCAGAGCCTGTTTTAATCTGGCCTGCATTAGTAGCAACTGCTATATCAGCGATTGTTGCATCCTCTGTCTCTCCTGATCTGTGAGAAATAACGGCAGTAAATCCAGCTTTATGAGCCATTTCTATAGCGTCTAATGTTTCAGACAACGTACCAATCTGATTTACTTTTATCAATATTGAGTTAGCCGATTTCTCTTCGATTCCTCTTTTTAAGAACTTAACATTTGTTACAAAAAGGTCATCACCTACTAGCTGACATTTATCTCCAATCTTGGCAGTTAACATCTTCCAACCTTCCCAATCATTTTCATCACAGCCATCTTCGATTGAATCAATTGGATATTTATCTACTAATTCAGCCAAATAAGCAACTTGTTCTTCTTTAGATCTTACAGCACCGCTCTCACCTTCGAACTTTGCGTAGTTGTATTTGCCGTCTTCATAAAACTCTGATGATGCACAGTCTAAGGCAATAGTAATATCTTTACCAGGAGTATAGCCTGCTTTCTTTATCGCATCAAGAACACTGTTAAGTGCTTCTTCCGTACCACCTGAAAAATTAGGAGCAAACCCTCCTTCATCACCTACAGCTGTGCTCAGACCTTTCTCTTTAATAATGGATTTCAGATGATGGAAAACTTCCGTTCCCATTCGAATAGCTTCACTAAACGATGGGGCACCAACCGGACGAATCATGAATTCCTGAAAGGCAATAGGAGCATCAGAATGTGAACCTCCATTGATGATGTTCATCATTGGTACTGGTAAAGTAGAAGCATTGGTTCCACCAATATATCTGTATAATGGAAGACCAAGTTCGGCTGCAGCAGCTTTAGCCACAGCTAAAGAAACTCCTAAAATGGCATTAGCGCCTAAATTAGCTTTGTTGGGAGTGCCATCTGCTTCAATCATAATTTTATCAATCAACTTCTGATCGAAAACTGAAAACCCAATTAATTCCTCAGCCAAATCTCCATTTACATTTTCAACAGCTTTTAAAACGCCTTTTCCTAAGTATTTTGATTTGTCACCATCTCTTAATTCAACAGCCTCATTTTCCCCAGTGGAAGCGCCTGAAGGAACTGCCGCTCTACCTAGAATACCATTTTCGGTAATTACGTCTACTTCAATTGTTGGATTTCCCCTGGAATCTAGGATTTGACGGGCATATATACTTTCAATTAAACTCATCTTTTATTTTTTAGATTTTTTTATTAATTCAATAAACTGGTCAAATAGATAGCGACTGTCATGTGGGCCAGGAGAAGCTTCAGGATGATATTGTACAGAAAATGCTTGCTTACCTTTCACTTTTATACCTGCCACAGTATCGTCATTTAAATGGCGGTGTGTTATTTCTAACCTATCAGATTTTTCAATATCCTCTGCCGACACTACAAACCCATGATTTTGCGATGTTATTTCACTTTTCCCTGTTTCTAAATTTAGTATTGGATGGTTTAGTCCACGATGACCATGATGCATTTTATAGGTTCCTGCACCACATGCTCTAGCGATTATCTGATGCCCTAAGCAGATACCAAACAAAGGCTTATCTTCCTCCAAAATGGCTTTCACCGTTTCAACAGCATATTGCATAACAGCAGGGTCACCTGGTCCGTTTGAAATAAAATAACCATCTGGTTTAAATGACTTTAAATCCTCAAATGAGGATTTTGCCGGAAATACTTCACAATAAATACCTCTGGAAACTAAGTTTTTAAGAATACTATGCTTAATTCCAAGATCAAGAACTGCCACTTTAAATTCGGCTTTCTCATCACCAACTCTCAATCTTTTTTTGGTGCACACTGATGAAGAAAGTTCAAGCCCATCCATGGATGGTACTCTGGCTAGTTCCTTCTTCAATTCTCTGGGCTCTAATTCAGAAGAAATGATCGCATTCATAGCCCCTTTACTTCTTATGTGTCTTACCAGCATTCTTGTGTCGACATCCGCTATACCAGTTACTTCATGTCGTTCTAGGTATTGTTGAAGGCTCTCATTGGATCTTTTCCTACTTGCAATTGGTGAGTAATCGTTCACCACAATTCCAGAAATCTTAGGATAATCCGACTCTTGTTCTTCTTCAATAACACCATAGTTGCCGATGTGTGCATTTGTGTTTACAATTATTTGGCCTGTATAGGAGGGATCAGTATAAATTTCCTGGTAGCCAGTCATGCCTGTATTAAAGCATATTTCACCCCCCTTTGTTCCTTTTTTACCTATTGCAGTACCTTCGAGAAGAAGGCCGTCTTCAAGTAACAAGTAGGCTTTTTGTTTTGTGGTTGTATCCATTAAATTTAGTTTGGTGCAAAAATAAAAAAAGGGACTAGATATAAATCTAATCCCTTCTATTTTTTAGGTAATCAACAACTTAGTTGTCTTTCTCTTCATCTTTATTGTCCGCTTTTTCTTCGGCCTTTGGTTCTTCCACTTTTGGTTCTTCAACTTCATCAGCCTTTGCTTCAACTTCTTCTACAACTTCTGCCTTAGGCTCTTCTTTCTTCTCTGCTTTTGGTTCTGTGGTTTCTGCTTTAGGGGCATCCGATTTCTTAGACCCACCTCTACGGCTTCTTCTGGTCTTAGATTTAGTAGCACCTTTTTCTTCAAGCATTAACTCATTGTAGTCTACCAATTCGATGATACACATATCTGCGTTATCACCAAGTCTGTTACCTAGCTTTAGAATTCGTGTATAACCACCTGGTCTGTCAGCTATTTTGGTTGCTACCTCGTCAAAAAGTATTTTTACTGTCTCCTTGTCATTTAGGTCTCTAAATGCCATTCTTCTTGAATGCGTGGTGTCTTCTTTAGATTTTGTAAGTATTGGCTCTACAAACTTCTTCAGCGCTTTTGCTTTGGCTACAGTTGTAGTGATTCTCTTATTTGAAATCAATGAAGATGCCATGTTAGAAAGCATTGCACTTCTGTGAGGGGCAGTTCTTCCTAAATGATTAAATTTCTTACCGTGTCTCATCGCTTATTATTCTTCATCAAGTTTATACTTGGATAAGTCCATACCGAAAGTAAGGTTCTTATCCTGAACTAATTGCTCAAGTTCAGCTAATGACTTTTTACCAAAGTTTCTGAACTTCATCATATCAGAAATTTCAAGTCTTACGAGATCACCTAAAGTTTTAACATCAGCCGCCTTTAAGCAATTGTAAGCTCTTACTGATAAGTCTAAATCGTTAAGTTGGGTTTTTAGCAACTTACGCATGTGAAGCATCTCTTCATCCACTTGCTCTATTTCACCAGCTCTTTCAGTCTCTAATTCTATTGATTTATCAGAGAATAGCATAAAATGCTGAATCAGGATATGAGCAGCACCTTCTAATGCTTTCTCAGGATGAATAGATCCATCAGTTTCAATATCTAATACTAACTGCTCGTAGTCAGTTTTTTGCTCAACTCTTGTGTTTTCAACGCTATATTTTACATTCTTAATAGGTGTAAAAATCGCATCGATTGGAATGAATCCAAATACTTGCTCTGCTGGTTTATTTTCCTCTGCAGGTAAGTATCCTCTACCTTTATCAATGTTCAATTCGATCTCAAAATCAACAGAATCATCAAGATTGCAAATCACTAAATCAGGATTTAGTACCTCAAATGCAGAAGTGAAATTAGAAATATCACCTGCTTTAAATTCTTTCTGATTTTTAATAGAAACTGTTACTTTATTATCAAAAGAGTCCCCTATTTTTTTGAATCTTACCATTTTAAGGTTCAAAATAATTTCAGAAACATCTTCCACAACTCCTTCGATTGTAGAGAATTCGTGTAACACACCAGGAACTTTAATTCCTGTAATGGCATGGCCTTCTAATGAAGAAAGTAGTATTCTTCTTAGGGCATTACCAATAGTTACACCGTATCCTTTTTCAAGAGGTTTAAATGTGAAGATACCATGAAAGTCATCCGCTTTTTCCATGGCGACTTTATCTGGCATTTGGAATGCTAAAATTGACATATTAGTATTAGCTTTAATTGTTATAGTCCCGACAATACATCGGGACTAGTAAATATTTTATTTCGATTACTTAGAGTAAAGTTCAACGATTAGCTGCTCGTTAATGTTCTCTGGGATTTCATCACGCTGAGGAACAGAAACAACTTTTCCAGCAAATTCACTTGCATCAAACTCTAACCAAGGGAATCTTTTTGCTCCGTTCATAGCTAAACTATCAGTAACAGCTTCTAAAGATTTAGAACGCTCTCTAACAGCCACTACATCTCCGATTCTTAGCGAAACAGAAGGAACATTTACGATTTCACCATTTACTGTAATGTGTTTGTGAAGAACTAATTGTCTGGCAGCCCTTCTTGTAGGAGCAATTCCCAATCTGAACACGGTGTTGTCCAAACGTGCTTCAAGCATTTGTAATAGGATCTCACCCGTTACGCCAGATTTTCTTGATGCTTTCTTAAATATGTTAGCAAATTGCTTTTCCAATACACCATAAGTGTATTTCGCCTTTTGCTTTTCCATTAACTGGATTGCATATTCAGATTGCTTTCTTCTTCTGCTTCTACCATGTTGGCCAGGAGGATATGCTTTTTTAGCTACCGCCTTACTTGGACCAAATATTGGCTCATTAAATCTTCTAGCAATTTTCGCTTTCGGACCTCTGTATCTTGCCATTGTTTATTCTTTCTTAATAGATAATATTATACTCTTCTTCTTTTCGGAGGTCTACATCCATTATGTGGTAATGGAGTAACATCCTTTATCATAGTAACTTCAATACCAGTATTTTGGATGGTACGAATGGCAGATTCTCTACCAGCACCAGGACCTTTAACCAGTACTTCTACTTTTCTTAATCCAAGATCGTAAGCCTTTTGAGCGCAATCTTGTGCTGCCATTTGAGCTGCATATGGGGTGTTCTTTTTAGAACCCTTAAATCCCATTTTACCAGCTGATGCCCATGATATCACCTGACCAGTTGTATTGGTCATTGATATGATGATGTTATTGAACGAAGCTTTGATATGCGCCTGACCAATAGCTTCAACAGCTACTACACGCTTTTTTGCTTTATCTTTTCTTTTCTGTGCCATCGTTAATTACACTATTTATTATTTAGTAGCTTTTTTCTTGTTAGCTACAGTCTTTCTCTTACCTTTTCTTGTTCTAGAGTTGTTCTTAGTTCTCTGTCCTCTTACTGGAAGACCCTTTCTATGTCTAAGACCTCTGTAACAACCGATATCTAACAATCTTTTGATACTAAGTTGAACTTCTGACTTAAGAACACCTTCTACTTTGTGATTCTCACTGATTATGTTACGAATCGCTGTAGATTCATCATCAGTCCATTCCTGCGCTTTTTTATTCGGATCCACCCCAGCCTTTTCTAGAATATTTTGCGCTGTACTTCTACCTATACCAAAAATATAGGTAAGGGCTATTACGCCTCTTTTATTATCTGGGATATCAACTCCTGCAATACGTGCCATAACTTAGCCTTGTCTTTGTTTAAACCTTGGATTCTTTTTATTAATTACGTAGACCTTTCCATTCCTTCTGATAATCTTGCAAACCGCGCTACGTTTTTTAACAGATGCTTTAACTTTCATCAGAACTTTTATTAATATCTGTAAACGATTCTTCCTTTTGTTAAATCATAAGGTGACATTTCTAACTTCACTTTGTCACCCGGTAAAATCTTAATATAGTTCATTCTCATTTTGCCAGATATATGTGCAATTACTTCGTGACCATTCTCTAACTCAACTCTAAACATTGCGTTAGATAATGCTTCTGTAATTGTACCATCTTGCTCAATAGACTGCTGTTTTGCCATATTAAAATTTAAAGTTTTCTTCTATATATTCATGGGTCGTTAAGACCTCAGTTCCTTCTTTAAATATTGCGACTGTATGCTCATAGTGGGCTGATGGTTTTCTATCGGCTGTTCTTATCGTCCAACCGTCATCTTCCTGCACCACACTTTTAGAACCTAAATTGATCATTGGCTCTATTGCTATCACCAAACCATCGTTCAATTTCGGCCCTCTACCAGGCTTACCATAATTTGGCACTTCAGGGCTTTCGTGTAATTCTTCTCCAATTCCATGCCCTACTAACTCACGAACAATGCCATAACCAAATGGTTCCACATGTTTTTGAATAGCATTAGCTATGTCGCCAATTCTATTACCACATACAGCTTTTTCAATACCTTTATACAGTGACTCTTTTGTCACTTTTAATAAACTTATTGTTTTTTCATCTACTTTCCCTACTGGATAAGTATATGCTGAGTCACTATGAAATCCCTTGAAATAAACACCACAATCCACTGATATAATGTCTCCTTCTTTCAACTCATACTCACTAGGAAATCCGTGAACAACATTTTCGTTCAACGAAATACAAAGTGATGCAGGGAAGCCGTTAAAGTTTTTGAATGAAGGTACACCTCCATGATCTCTTATAAACTCTTCAGCAATCTTGTCAAGCACTATAGTTTTTACACCTGGCTTAACATGCTTAGCCACCTCACCATGCGCCTTTCCTAAAATCTGCGCACTTTCCTTTATTAAATCAACCTGCTCTCTAGTCTTGTAATGAATCATTATCAGTACTAGGCAGCGGCAATTTGAGATCGTCCTTTCACTTTACCGGACTTCATCATTCCTTCATAATGTCTCATCAACAAATAACTTTCTATTTGTTGCAATGTATCAAGGATTACACCTACCATGATAATCAACGATGTACCTCCAAAGAATTGTGCAAAATTACCACTTACACCTGCTTGAACTGCAAATGCCGGAAGTATCGCAACAATCGCTAGAAATATTGATCCTGGTAATGTAATCTTAGTTAATATCTGATCTATAAACTCAGAAGTTTGTTTTCCTGGCTTAATTCCAGGAATAAAACCTCCGTTTCTTTTTAAATTATCAGCAATGTCATTTGGGTTAACTGTAATAGCTGTGTAAAAGAATGTAAATACTAAGATTAACAAACCAAACACTAAGTTATACTGCCAGCTATAAGGATCTGCAAATGTGCTACCTATATAGGCTCCAATGTCACTGTCTTGCCATAATCCTGCAATCATAGACGGAATAAACATTAACGCCTGAGCGAAAATGATAGGCATTACACCTGATGCATTAACTTTTAGTGGAATATAATCTCTCTTACCCCCATATAACTTGTTGCCTATAACTTGTTTCGCATATTGGATAGGAATTCTACGCGCTGCTTGCGTTAGCATTACTGTTGCCATTACTACAAAGAAAAGAGCCACAATTTCTAATACGAACATCAATGCGCCACTCATACCCCTAGTCATCATTTCACTTACGATTGATCCAGGAAACCTAGAAATAATACCAATCATAATAAGCATAGAGATACCATTTCCAATACCCTTATCTGTAATACGCTCACCTAACCACATACAAAACATCGTACCTGCTACCAAAATTACCATAGAAGCAACTTGGAAAAACGCTGGTGAGTACATAATAGCCTCTGCCGGTATAGTTACAGCTAAATAACTACCACCTTGAGCAGCTGTTATTGCAATTGTTAAGAACCTTGTAATTTGAGTTAACCTCTTTCTTCCAGATTCACCTTCTTTCTGAAGTTTTTGGAAGTACGGTACTGCCACTGTCAACAATTGAATTACAATTGATGCAGAAATATAAGGCATAATACCTAGAGCAAAAATTGAAGCCCTACTAAATGAACCTCCTAAAAAGGTATTTAAAAGATCGAATATACCTCCAGTAGCTCCACTACCCAATGCGTCTGGATCAACTCCAGGAAGCACGATAAATGAACCCAATCTGAAAATCATCAAGAATCCTATTGTATTAAGGATTCTGATCCTTAGATCTTCAATCGAAAATATATTCTTTATAGTAGTAAAAAACTTCTTCATAATTACAACGTAGTTGCTTTACCGCCAGCAGCTTCTATTGCTTTCGCTGCCGTTGCTGAAAAAGCATGAGCCGTAACATCTACTTTAGACTTTAACTCTCCGTTTCCTAATATTTTAACAACATCATTCTTATGCGCTAACCCATTATCAACTAGAAGTTGAAGATCTATTGCTTTTGCTTTAGTCTTGCCTACAAGCTCCTCTAAAGTACTAAGATTGATTGCTCTGTATTCAATTCTGTTTGGACTAGTGAAACCAAACTTAGGCACACGTCTTTGAAGTGGCATTTGACCACCTTCAAAACCTTTTTTCTTGCTGTAACCAGATCTTGATTGAGCACCTTTATGTCCTCTTGTAGAAGTGCCGCCTTTACCAGATCCCTGACCTCTACCTATTCTTTTCTTTCCTTTTACGGAACCTTCTGCAGGTTTTAATGTATTGAGTTTCATAATTATATCTCAGTTACAGATACCAAATGGTTCACTTTATTAATCATTCCGTTTACTTGTGGAGTTAATTCCACTTCTACGGTTTTATTTATCTTACCTAAGCCTAAAGCTTTGATAGTCCTTTTCTGTACTTCAGGTCTTCCTATTGTACTTCTTACTTGTGAAATTCTAACTTTAGACATGATCTTATCCGTTAAATACTTTAGACAATGATACTCCTCTATCTTTAGCTACAGTAAAAGGATCTCTCATGTTAGTAAGAGCATCAAATGTTGCTTTTACCACGTTGTGAGGATTTGATGATCCTTTAGATTTCGCAAGTACGTTATGCACACCAGCGCTTTCCAATACGGCACGCATCGCACCACCGGCAATAACACCAGTACCAGGAGATGCTGGTTTCAATAGTACGAAACCACCACTGTATTTACCAAGAGCTTCGTGAGGAACTGTTCCCTTTATTACAGGAACTTTCACTAAGTTTTTCTTTGCGTCATCGATACCTTTAGTAATTGCATCAGTTACCTCATTAGCTTTACCTAATCCATAACCCACAACACCATTACCATCACCAACAACTACGATAGCAGAAAAGCTAAATCTTCTACCACCTTTCACCACTTTGGCTACTCTCTTGATGGCTACAACCTTTTCTTTAAGGTCGATTTCGCTTGCTTTTACTGATTTAATATTACTTTGAGACATAATGCTTTAAAATTTTAGACCTCCATCTCTTGCACCATCAGCTAAAGCCTTTACTTTACCATGATACAAATAACCATTTCTATCAAATACTACTTCTTTGATACCGGCAGCTGATGCTTTTTCTGCAATCTTCTTACCTACTTCAATAGAAGTATTAATATTTAGTTTAGAACCTAACTCTGCAGATGAAGATGCAGAAAGCGTCTGTCCTTTACTATCGTCAATAATTTGGGCATATATTGCCTTATTGCTTTTAAAAACAGAAAGTCTTGGTTTTTCAGTTGTACCCTGAATTCTGTTTCTAATACCCTTTTTAATTCGAAGTCTTCTTCTAATCTTATTGAATGCCATCTCTTTAATTATTTAGCAGCTTGCTTACCAGCCTTACGTCTAACATACTGACCAACAAACTTGATACCTTTACCTTTGTAAGGCTCAACTTCTCTCAACGACTTAATTTTAGCCGCTACTTGTCCGATTAATTGCTTATCGTAACCTTCGAGGGTTACTACCGGATTTTTACCTTTTTCAGTTTCTGCTGAAACAGATAATTCATTTGGAATGGCCATCCAGATATTGTGAGAATATCCAAGGCTAAGTTCCAACACATTGTTTTGAGCGGTAGCTTTGTAACCTACCCCTACTAACTCCAACTGCTTTTTGTATCCTTGGCTAACTCCTTCAAACATGTTATTTATCAATGACCTGTATAAACCATGAAGAGCTTTATGTCTCTTCTGTTCAGTTGGTCGTTCGATACTTAACGTGCCTTCATTTTCAACCAATTTGAAAGCAGGGTCAATTTTTTGTTTAAGCTCACCTTTGGGGCCTTTTACAGAAATGACACCTTCTTTAATGTCATAATTGTAAGACACTCCGTCAACAAGCTTAATTGGTTTTTTCCCTATTCGTGACATTGTTGTCTATTTATTAATTCTTAATATACGTAACACAATACTTCTCCACCAACTTGAAGCTCTCTGGCTTCTTTGTCGGTAACAACTCCTTTGGATGTAGAAATAATTGCTACACCTAATCCGTTTAATACTCTCGGTAGATCATCTGCCTTGGTATATTTTCTTAAACCCGGCTTACTTACTCTCTCAAGATTATAAACAGCAGGCTTGTTGTCTTCAGTGTACTTAAGCGCTATTTTTATATTACCCTGATGGTTTTTAGTATCCTCAAACTTATAGTTCAGGATATAACCTTTATCAAAAAGAACTTTCGTTAGTTCCTTTTTGATATTTGAGGCAGGTATATCAATTACCTTGTGCTTTGCTTTAATAGCATTCCTCAAACGGGTCAAATAATCTGCTATTGGATCTGTCATTTTGTTTTAAATCTTAATATATCCTTACTACCCCTGAAAACGGCCTGCAAAGATACAAACATTTTATTTCTTTAAAAATATATTTAAGAGAATTACCAGCTAGCTTTTGTAACTCCAGGTATTTTGCCCTCTGAGGCCATTTCTCTAAATGTTACCCTGGAAATACCAAACTTTCTCATGTAGCCTTTAGGTCTTCCTGTAAGTTTACATCTATTGTGTAATCTTACTGGAGAAGCATTTCTTGGAAGTTTATCCAATGCTTC
>NZ_JAVJUY010000045.1:0-5848 GCF_040220315.1 Fulvivirga sp. | reverse complement strand
CATCTGTAACCTTCATAGCATATACCAATTTTCCAGAATAGTCAATTCCACAAACATTCTTTGAGCCAACACCAGCTATCCAATCACCAACTGAGGCATTTCTTCTAATGACTGGTTTACAGATAGTTAGAGTGCAAATTTCAAAATAGGGATTTGGAGCTGCTCCATCATCGGTCGGAATACAATAAGAAAATAGTCTCATGCTAGTGACTTTAGTATTCATTTTTCAGTCTGAGTTGCGATACATTAATTGGACCTAGTTCTATATCATGTTTCTTATTTGTTGGAAAACTTGTAAATCCTGGACGAACTACTTCATTGCGAGATGGATGATAGTATGAAGCAAAAATCCCGGTCAGAAGGAATTGAAGTCCAAAATGTAAGTGTTCTTCGTCACCGTGCTCGAATCCTACATAGTTGGCTTCTTTATTGAATTTGCTTTCACTATTTGGCCTTGTTTTGAAAATTGAATAGGCATCTAAGCATATAACTTGACCAACACATTCGTCAAATGTTAGTTGATTGTAGGAAGATTTAACTTTTGAATATAACCACTCGCATCTCTCTTGATGAGACTTTTCAGGCTTTATCATATTGGAAAAACTGATCAAGCTAGTTGTCGGACCTATTACTGTATCACCTTTTTGATTTTTAATGGAACATAATCTTGCCGCATTTTTAAGACTTTCAAATTCAGATTCAATTTGGTTTTCATATAAGTTCTTTTTTACAGAAATGATTGATATTACTCCTTCAGGCGGAACAACAACAAACTCCTCAAATCGCTCATATACTGGATAATTAGTTGAGTCATAAATTATGATATCTAGTTGATTAGAATGACGATCTTCTTCAGTTTTTCGTCTTTGTCTGTTATGCTTGCCAACTTTGGTAGCAGGACGCAAAATGAAACCTGAAAGTGCTTCTAATTCTTTTGGCAGATGCTTATTTAGGAATGCTCTTAAAATACTCTCTATATATCTACCCTCTTCACCAGTGTGCGCGGCTCCTTTCCTCTGCTCAGCGGGAATGAGTGTTTCTATGTTCTTATACACTGAAATCAGAGACTTACACTCACTATTGAAGAAATCCCGAACTCTTTGACCTTTATTTGATAGATCTGCTTTTACCATAATTATACTATTCCATAGTTAACTGGGTCATTTCCTAGTGCTTCAATAAATGCTTTTTGATCTGAATTCGAAAACCCACGGATCATGTACAGAAATTCATTGTGAATAAGATCTTCTAAGGAAATTTCTTCTTGATCATCAAAGCCAACCAATAAATAAGGAGCATTTTTTATGGCTCCATTCTCCTCAGGCTCTCTCTCGTTATATGAAAGAGCTTGAAGTGCTAAAAACAACACCTTTTTATATATAACTTCAGAAGTTGAAGACTCTTTCTTCAAAAAATCAGGTTCAAAACAGGCAATAAACTCAAGATCTTTTTGTGATAATACATTGTCACGCATGAAATCTCCAACTTCATCATATGCAATTGGTTGACTTCTTAATTCAGGATTCCAATTATTTGGTAATGCATAGAATTCTGTTATTAGTGTCTCAAGTACTTCATGTGTTCTTAAAAATATAGTCTGCACATAATTGTATTCTTCTTCAACAAGTCTTTCAATGGCCCTATTATCATAGTGTATTGCTCCTACGGCATGAGCACAATTGTCCCTATATTCAATTGGCAGAGTGAAGTTCTTAATGTGAGATTTGTGAAATTTCAAACTTCTAAGAATATTCATGATATCTTTCTCTCGAATCAAGGAATAATCAAAAAGAAAACTCATGGAGCTGGGATCGGTAATCTTAGCGCATATTTTAACAGCCTCTGGATGATTGATCTTGTTCAAGAACCAAGAAGTTTTATATATGAAACTCATATAGAGCATGTGAAAAGATATGAACGAAAACTGATGCGTCTCCCCTTCTATGTTATTGAGATAAGCCTGACCTAGATAGTCGATAAATTCCTGATTTTCTTGATGCGGAAAATACAAGGGTAAATAGGATCTTATTTCAGAATAATAGTGTTGCATCAATTGTTATTGTATGACTCCTCAATTAAGAATTTAACCTTATCAAGCTCATCCAGGGCCTTGATCACTATTTCCGTATCCCCTGTTCCATAATGACCAATATTTGACACATTCCTCATATTAGACAATGGTGATTCTATTGAATCAAAATCGAGTTTCAGAAATAGAATGATCTCTTTTTTCTTGGTTCTTAACTCTACACAAACGAAGTTTTTAATACGTGAAAATGCGTGGTAATACTTTAGTTCTTTTTTCTGTACATCGTCACCTAATGAGTTGATGAAATCTTCTAAGGCTTGATAGAGGTCTAATAAATCATCTGATGCTGCATTGATTGCATCATCCATATCTCGATATTTTGATGGCGTTCCTGCACCTGTTGTAGCTGTGTTTTGCTTCTGAGCTACGCCTGCCAGTTCGAAAATGATATGATCCCCATCAAACAAGCGGTAACGTATAAGCTCAATATTCCTATTGATTTGGCCGATTGCGTAATCATCATATCTTGTAAAATCTCGGGCGATACACAGCAATCGAGGATTGGTCCAGTCGACCTCTTCCCCATCTTTTATTTGCTTTTTCTTCATACATAGTAGCTCAAAATCTGCTTGATGATCCATCAGCCAGTCCAGATAGAATAGACCTTGATTGATCACATTCTCTTTGCTGTCAAGTTTGTACTCGATGATTACAGGGCAGTTGTTTTCGTCAATACCAAGCGAATCGATTCTGCCCTTGTGTTTACTTCCAGTGGAGTATTCAGTCGCCAAAAATCTTATTCCAAAAAAGACTTCTAAATTCTTTTCGCAGAGCGCTTGAATCTCTCTTTCAAACTTGAAATCAACAGGTGTTCTGGTTTCTGCCTTCCCCCCTTTTATATTGTAAAGCTTAATATCTGCCATTGCCGTAAAGTTCTGAGTAATGATCAGTTGTGATAATTTCAGCATCCAGGTTTCTCATAAGATTTGAGACCTCTGGTTCGGGAGTTCCTTTTGAGATATAATAGACCTTCATTGGATCGCCATAAAGATTCAGGTAGCGCTTTCTCTCGATTAGAAGCCATCGAATGAAAACCTCATCCTTACCACATTTCAATCCAAATATGATGATAGGCATATTGAACCAGATGTGTAGCCAGGTTTGATGACCTTTCCACATTTTTTGTCTTTTACCTCTAAATAGCGCTTCATCCCCATTGTGAATCAATCTTCTAGCACGTTCTGCACTTCCCATGTAATCCGTGAGACCGAGACGAATGCTATCAGTATAATTTATATCCCCATGAATTTTCCAAATGCCGAAACCATTGGTTGGAAGGGTCAACCTTTCAAAACCATAGTAAGATTTCCAAGGATAAAACCGAGTGAAGCCTCTGGAATCAAGATGAATCAACTCTGCCCCTACTGATGATTCTAAAGCTTTGTCAAAGTTGGTTGTAAGCACGGGACATCTTTGATCTCTTGCGAACTTCATCAAGTTCTCATGCACTCCCAAATCATGGATACCATTTAATTCAAGAAGATCACAAACTTTCTTTCTAACATTCTGAGGTTCTTGGGACTTCATTTGAACCAAGTCGTAAATCTCAGTATTGGATAGCCCCTCGAGGAGTTCCGGTCTTATGGGATCATCTGCAGCAGAACCAAGTAATTCTTCCCATGAAGGCATAATGTTGGCCGCTAAATTCGGTCCATTTCCTATAAGAAAGGCTGCCCGACCATGCTGGTTCAATATGTTTTGAAGGGCTCTCATTTTTCTCCCCAAACTTCAGCAATTCGATCTTTTATTTTCTGTTCAAAGTCTTGAATAAGCTCGCGATTTCGAGCAACAGTCTCTTGCTGTTTTCTAATTTTTTCAATTTGAATGAGCTGTACTTCTTTGGATGGGACTGGAATAGGATAATCCTCTACAAAATCCCTTGGAACCCGCTTAAGGCCCCCTGTCCCAGTCATTTTAGGTTGGCCAATGATTCGGAATCTGTTACTGGCAACCACATAATATATCCAATCAGGGTAAACTTCTTCTGACGCACGAATAACAATGAACTCACTAGAACCAAAACCAATTCCATTAACCAAGTTCTTGGCAATTCCTGCCTTACCATTTTCAAAACAAGGAGTTACTTTAGCTAATAGGATATCGTCATTCTGGAAGTAAGTGTATCCTTTATAAACTTCCTCCAGCCTTTTAGTTTCTTTCGGTTCAAAGGACATTTGATGTTCGCCCAAATCAGCCATAGGAACAAAAGACACTTCTGTTGAATCATCTAAGTCAATGACTTGCGACTTTTTGGGGTTAACATCCGCTACCTCAGATAATGTTTTTATTTTCCAGTCCGAATTAATCTTGATTTGCGGACGATAGCTACCTACGACAAGCTTTGCACCATCTATGATTTTCTGATAACCTTCAATCTCTTCAACTATTTCTTTTTGAATGTCAAGAGACGGAAGCGGAATCTTCAATCCCTTAACAATTTTTTGAGAAATATTTGGTTGAGCTCCACCACCACTAAGTTTTATCATCAATTCTTTCTGAGATTTCAGCATCAGGTATATATACTCAGGAATTGCTTTTTCATTTGGCAGTATTCCACAAATTGTCTGATTTGTACTTGCCTCGAATTTTAGTATACCAACTTGACCAGCAGTAGCACCATACATTGCAACCAATACAGTATTTACAGGGA
Source organism: Fulvivirga sp. (assembly GCF_040220315.1). Classification (GTDB taxonomy): domain Bacteria; phylum Bacteroidota; class Bacteroidia; order Cytophagales; family Cyclobacteriaceae; genus Fulvivirga. The sequence continues at coordinate 1,109 of NZ_JAVJUY010000045.1, read as the reverse complement.
AAATTTTTGCAGAAGAATTTTTCAATCCTTCTTCTGTAATCTTTAGCTCTGAATCAAAAATATATCCTTGAGACACCTCTCCACTCCTTAGCCAGGGGATTGTGCCATCATTGTAATAATGATCATTTGATTTATTTGGAGTTCCTCCTGATGAAGTATCGAAAACTTGTCCAATCTCAATAATTGGGAAAGTGATATTACTTAGGTCAATCAGATCCTGATATCGGGAACTTGTTAAATTGAAATCATTCTCTTCGTTTATTAAACTCTTTTCCACTTGAAATGAAACTAGACTTGGTTCAATGTCTACTTGTGGGTTATTCTTGAATTGATTAAGTGTCTCTTTTGCTTCATCCAGTTGGGATCCTTTGACAATCCTTCGTTGTGCACCTAAGTCGAAACCGTCATTATCGATTTTAGCAAAAAGAATTCTATCTGTTTTCTTTGCAATATTTCGATCTAAAAGTAGAATTGAGGTTTTTACTCCACTGTATGGGTTAAAGACTCCTGATGGTAAACTCACTACTGCCCATAGTGAAGATTCAACCAGCATTTTTCGAAGGTCCCTATAAGCAGAAGCACTTTGAAATATTATTCCTTCTGGAACAATTATACCTGCCTTCCCATTTGGATTAAGGTGTTCAGCTATATAGTCCACAAACAACACTTCACTTCGGTTAGACTTGATCGTAAACTTCTTGTGAGGGCGAATTCCACCTTTAGGAGTCATAAAAGGTGGATTGGCAAGAATTACATCAAAGTACTCATCCCATCGCTCCTCACTGGTTAGGGTATCATATTCAAATATATGTGGATCGGAAAAGCCATGTAGGTATAAGTTGACCAAGCTAAGTCTCACCATATCAGGAGAGATGTCATAGCCTACGAAGTTTTGAATGAGCTTTTTACGCTCATCAGGTGTAAGCTGATTGTTGTTCTTTTCTTTGATGTGTTTAAACGCTGAAATCAGAAAACCTGCTGTACCGCATGCAGGATCCAAAATCTTATCATTCTTATTAGGATCAACTATATCTACCAGGAAGTCTATGATATGTCGAGGAGTACGAAACTGGCCTGCATCGCCTTGCGAGCCCATCACAGAAAGCAAA
>NZ_JAVJUY010000044.1:0-10432 GCF_040220315.1 Fulvivirga sp. | reverse complement strand
TGAGGTTTACAATAATGTTCTGAAAAAGCTTTTATTGGGTGGCGAAGGAAGGAGTATAAATAATACCTGGACGGCCGGACAAAGCGAGACTGTAGATATTACGTGGACAATAGATGTTGAAATCTTTGATCCAACTAACTTGTACCTTGTAGCATTTGTTCAAAATAAGAGTTCAAGGGAAGTATATGGCACTGTTCAGAAAAAGGCACAAAACCAGGATGAATCTATAGTAACTGGGATAGGAGAAGAGGTTATGGAACAGGCAAGGTCGATATCAATTTACCCTAATCCGGCAATTGGAAAGGTTAATTTCTTAATTGAAGATATTGCCTTATCAGATTACACTTGGCAAATTGTGGATCAAAGGGGTATAGTTGTACTGAAAGGAGAACTTGATTTTAACTCACTAGGAGTATATTCGGTTTCCACTGAAGAGTTGAGAAATGGTGTTTATTATGTGATTATTGAGGCAGAAAACAAACCGCTAATTTATAGAAAACTAGCAGTGATGAATCGAAGATAAGAAGAGTTTAAGCTTTAATAAACTCTTTAACCCTTCCTGCTAATTCCAGCATTACCTCTGAATGATCCTTGGGCTGTATACTTCCTCTCGTATCTGAGATATCATAAAACCCTACTTTTTCATCATAATAAGTAGGATCAATAGTACCATTATCATGCACAATTAGGCTAGGCATCAAATTCTTATAAAGCAACGTTTCTTCAAAGCTGAAAAAATTAAATACCTTACATCTAGTTTGCTTTTCAAGTGTTATTCCAAGAATATTTTTGTCAAAATATTTCGAGTCAATTAAAAAAATTACGTCTTGCATCAGTATACCCACTTTGTTTGGGATAACTATACCGATAACTGTGCCATATTCTAAATACGCCCATAAGCTCTATTTTGGAAAGTCTTAGTTTATTATTTGTCCCAAATTGGGATTAATATACCTCTATGAGATTTAACTAAAATCCGATTGTATAGCAATTCTAAGTTCTTTGAATGCTTGCTGGCAGAGGTCATCGAGTTGATTGATTTTGCCAGGAATCCTATCGGTATGCATATTGTGTTTGCCAGCATCTTCTATTTCCTTTATAATGTGCTTTGCAGGCTCAAGTCCAACAAAAGTTACAGAGGGCTTCATTTTGTGCGCTAATTTACCAACCATCTCCCAATCGGCCTTGTCGGACCAATTTTGCATTTTATTGATCGTAGCTGGTGTATTTGAAATGAAGGTTTCTACCATCTCCGTCATAAACTTAACGTCCCCGTCACAAATACTTTTAAGATACTTAAGATTGGTTAGTTGATTTGAGGCTTCTACTGCTGCATGTTGATTGTTAACCGCTATTTTTTTGGCTTCTGGATCAACAAATTTTACAATCATTTTATACAGTGACTCTGGGTGGAAAGGTTTGGATAAATAATCATTCATTCCGGATTCTTTACATTTTTCTATATCACCCTTAATGGCATTCGCTGTAAGCGCTACAATAGGAATATGTTTTTTAATTCCATCAATAGTGTTTCTAATCTTCCTGGTTGCCTCGTATCCATCCATAATTGGCATTTGTACATCCATCAACACTATATCAAAATCTTCTTCTTTCAGTTTTTCAACGGCCATGTAACCATTTTCCGCTTCAACCACATTACACTGCCATTTTTCAAGAATACTATTGGCATATAGCCGGTTTACTTCATTATCCTCTACAAGCAAAATTTTGACGCCTTTGAGTGAGTATTTCAATGTTTTTTTAAAGTCTGATGATTTTGGTTGTACAAGGTCTATTTCTCTACCTACCAGATAGGGGATAATGAAGGTAAATACAGTGCCAATGTGTTCCTCACTCTCTACATGAATGCTGCCGTTTTGAAGTTCCACCAGTTCTTTTACAATAGTTAAGCCAAGCCCAGTGCCACCATACCTTCGTGTTACACTCGCATCAGCTTGTGTGAAACTATCAAATATATGGTGCACTTTCTTTGCAGGTATTCCAACACCTGTGTCACGTACTTTAAATTTTATATGTTTGTGACCTTTTTCTTCTTTCTCTAAGGTTACGCTAATATTTATTTCCCCAACGTGTGTAAACTTTACAGCATTGCTCACCAGGTTAATTAAAATCTGATTCAATCGTGCAGGATCACCTATAAGCACACCATCTGCCTTTTTATCTATATTGTAATTAAGGTCGATACCTTTGGCTTTTGATTGGTAAAGAAAAGTATCTAAAACAGCACTGAGTTGGTACTTGATATTAAATCCTATTTTCTCAAATTTGAGCTTGCCCGATTCGATTACTGATAGATCAAGGATATCGTTAATAATTACTTTTAAACTTTCTGTGGAGTTTTTGATTGCATTTAAATATTGCGCCCGATCAGCTTCATTAGAAGTTTCAGACAATAAGTTAATCATGCCTGAAATCCCGTTTATGGGAGTTCTAATTTCGTGCGACATATTAGCCAAAAACTGCTCTTTGGCTTTTTGTGCCCTTAACAACTCTTCGGCATCTTTTTTCCGTTGAGTGATATCCCTGCAATCAAGTATCAGGCCTTCTACACCACCTTTATGCTTTAAATTTATCGAGTTAAACTCCAGGTACCTATATGAGTCATCCTTGCATAAAAAACGAAATTCGATACTTTCATCATAAGGCTTTGAGATGCTCTTTTTAAATTCAGATTTAAAGGCCGTTAATGTACTTGGTTTGATAAAATCAAAGAAATTTTTATTGACAAGACTACCGGGAGCGTGGCCTAAAGTATCTTCAACAGAAGGGTTATGATAAAGAATATGACCATTGTAATCAACAATAAAAATAATATCGGAACCATCTTCTACAACAGCTTCGTAAAAAAGACCTCTTTTTACATAATCCTTAAGGCTTTTAACATCCATTGGTTACATCGCTTCTTCCATTTCTTTTAAATACCTGTAGATGGTTGACTTACCAATATCTAATTTTTCTGCTACCTGCAATACATTATTGTCGTATTTATCTAAGTAATACCTCAAAATTTTGAACGTATAATCTTTAAGTGTCATTTCTTCATAAAGAAAATTTGATTCTTTTGTAAGACTATTAAAAGTAATATCATCGGCTGTTATTTCATTATTGTTAGCCATTACTGCAGATAATTCAATAATAGATTTAAGCTCCCGAATGTTTCCTGGAAAAGGATAGCCAAGCAACTTGGTCTGGGCATCATGGCTTAAGGTAAGTATTGGTAAATCATTATCCTTAGAAAATTGTTCTAAGAAAAACTTACTCAAGAGTATAATATCCCTTTCTCGCTCTCTAAGAGGTGGCAGGTGAATAGGTAGGCCCAATAGTCTATAATACAGGTCTTCCCTAAACGTTCCTTCTTTAACCATTTTGGCAAGGTCCCTGTGTGTGGCAACAATTAGCCTGAAATCCAACTTAATAACATCATTACCACCTATTCTTGAAAGTTCTCTTTCTTGAATTACCCTGAGCAATTTTGCCTGTAAATTGAGATCCATTTCTCCAATTTCATCAAGGAAAATTGTACCCCCTTCAGCCTCTTCAAATTTTCCTATTCTTCTGGTATTAGCACCTGTAAACGCACCCTTTTCATAACCAAATAATTCGCTTTCCATTAAATCTTTGGGTATAGCTGCTATGTTCACTGCAACGAACGATTCTTTTTTCCTTTTGGAGTTATAATGGATTGCTTTAGCAGCCAATTCTTTACCGGTACCTGTTTCACCCGTAATAGATACGGTTATGTTTGTCTTAACAGCCTTTTCAAGAAGTGAGAATACTTTTTTTAGAGCGGCACTATTACCGATAATGCTGTTGTCAAACTCGTACTTTTCAGTAATTTCTTGCCGTAAATGATCTATCTGTTTTGTCAGGGAGATATTTTTTCTGGCGTTGTTGATTGTGTTTAGCAGCCGGTCCTTGGTATCCTCATCTTTAATTATATAATCGTAAGCACCGCTTTTAAGCAACTCTACGGCTGTCCCTATTTTTTCCTGTGCAGATATGATAATTACAGGAATATTAGGGTCTACTCGTTGAATTTCCTTTAGAACATCTTCACCAGCCATATCAGGCAGGGTGTAATCGAGTGTAATAATATTTGGTTTTTGATATAAACTATCGATGGCACTTTTACCATTTTCAAATGTGCTTACTTCGTAATCGGGATTTAGGCTAAGTACATATTGCAAAAACTTGGTGTATGCCTGATCATCTTCAACTACAAAAATTTTAACAGGTTCCTTCTCGTACATTTAATATGCTGATAAATTTAGAGTAATATACTATTCTATTCACCAAAAATGAACATACCGGTTAAATTATTGATGATAAATTGATTACCAGACTGAGATGTTTTAATTTTTGAATATGAGATAAAGGTTTTACTAATTTAATATTTAAATTAGCCCTTGTTTATAGAATTTAATTTGAAGAAGAATGATTGAACAGTTCGAGGTTTTGTCCCGAGAGGAAGTAGAAACTATGTTGAGTGCTCCTCTTTTAGTGTCGGTGTTAATAGCCGGTGCTGATAACGAAATTGATAATTCAGAAATTAAGGAGGCTGTGAGTATCGCTAAGCTAAAGCAGAAAAAAGCCCGATTAGATTTAATAGAATATTACAAAGAGGTAGGGATTGACTTTGAGGACAAGCTGAAGGTGATGATTCAACAGTTTCCTTCAAAAGCTGAAGAACGAAACCCGTTGATAATTAGCGAGTTAGAAAAATTAAATACAATCCTCCCTAAACTAGATAAGAAATTTGCTGAAGAGTTTTATGCCAGTATCAGGGACATTGCTAAGAAAATTGCAGAATCATCGGGGGGCTTATTGGGCTATATGGCCGTTGGTTATGAAGAGTCTAAATTAATAGGCCTTAATATGATAAAAAATCCAGCATAAAAATTAAATCAATTTTTAATGTTTGAAAAACGAACGTTAATCGGAAGTTCAGTTTTGCCGATTAGGTTCGTTTTTTTTATGTGGCTTTTATTTGCCCTGGAGTTTGTCTATGGCCTAGACCTTAGCTTGTTTGGAATCATTCCCAGAAACATTTATGGTTTATTGGGTATAATAACTTCACCATTTATTCACGCAGGCCCCATTCACCTGATTTCAAATACGTTTCCATTGCTGTTTCTCAGCATCACCTTATTTTACAACTATCCCAAAATATCTAAGGAGGTTTTCTATGGGTGTTACTTGATAACTAACCTGTTGGTTTGGCTTTTGGGAAGGCCATACCCGCATATAGGGGCCAGCGGATTAGTTTATGGACTCGCTACTTTTGCCATATTTTTTGGCCTTTTTAGGAGGGATTTTAGATCAATCATGATCACGGGTGTTGTGCTTTTGCTTTACGGTTCGATTTACTATGGTGTAATTCCTGGTGACGAAAGAATCTCATGGGAATCACATTTATTCGGAACGATTGTGGGGATTCTACTTGCAGGTTATTACTCTCAAATGAAAAAGGTATAAAAAAACCCTGACGTTTCTGTCAGGGTTTCTGTCTAATATTCAGGTCAACTTAAGGTTGAACTTTGATGTCGATTGTGATTTGGCCACTGAAAGTTCCAGATATTGATTGAACTCTAATTATACCTTTTTTTCCATAGTTATCTACAAAATCGATAATGTCACCTTCAGATAATTCATTTATTCTTCCTTGAGAATTAGTAGCATCAATTGTCAGATTAACAAAGTTCAAATCACCTGCAACTGTTGCTGCGTCAAAATCAGCAGAAGTCTTTGAAGAAAGTGCAAATGCAGCTCTATTTAATTCTTCTCTATCAATTCCAATCAGAGTTGATATACCAACTAAATCAGTAGCAGGATCGTTATCATCATCAAATAATAACGGAAATCTGTAAGAAGATGCAAGAGATGCTAAACCATTAGCTCCATAATAATATCCAAAATCCCAAAGTTTACCGAATTCAGCACCATCACTAATTCTGTACCTTTCACCATTAAGCAATGAAATCCATGATAAAGAAGAACCATCATCTAATGGGGCAGCTAATATAGTAGTAGTGTAAGCTTTAACTGGAGCAGCCGGGTTAACGCCAGTACCTACAGTAACTTCAATAGCACCTACACCAGCGGCTAAGCTGTTTTCAGGATCCCTGTAATCACCTCTTCCATTAGTTGCCCAAAATTTATAAACTACACTTCCATTTGTTCCTATTCCTGCAGGAATTGGTAAGTCTAATGTATAATCAACAGTTGCATCACCAGATGCTTCTGCATCTATCGATCCATCAGGTTTTGTTGCCTTATTCGATAATCCAAAATCTCTCAAATCAAATGGTTTATCTCCTTCTCCAGCCAAGTTGCGTGTTACATAAACTCTTCTAATGGTTCTGTCATTTGAAGTAATCATAATTCTGGCCTTGAAAGTTGTTTGACCTTCGCCAGAAGCATAAGATTCCACAACAGGGCTATTTACAGAAGCCGTAGCGTTAGAAAATTCAAGGGTTACATCGAACTCATCAGTTGGATCAGTTACTACCTCATCATCATCGCTACATCCACTCGCGATTAGAAGGCCAGTTAAAGCGCCAACCATAAACAGTCTACTAAATAATTTTTTCATTTTTTAATTGGTTTAAATTCGAATTTAATCAATCATAAATCATACCATAATTTTATTCGTATGCTTAACATTGATTTGCAAAGGTATGATCAAGTTACGGAATATAACATGGTTTTGTAATATTCTTTTAAGTTAATTCACCTCCTTGAGAAGGTTTATTTTTGACACTGAAATATATACTTTTGAGCCAAAGTAAGATAAGCCTATGAGCGCCACTCCAGAGTCAGTACTTTCAGAGTTAAAATCGGGTAAAATAGCACCCGTTTATTTTCTTCAGGGAGAAGAATCATATTATATAGATCAAATTTCAGATTTTATAGAAAATACAATTCTTAACGAATCAGAAAAGGGGTTTAATCAAACAATAGTGTATGGCAGGGATGTGAATGTGAGCACAATTCTGAATCATGCCAGAAGATTTCCAATGATGTCAGAAAAACAGGTAGTAATTGTAAAGGAAGCTCAAACCATTAGTGATATCAATAGGGAAGAGGGTTCTAAAATGTTACTTGACTACCTTAATAACCCTGTTCCATCTACGGTACTAGTATTTTGTCACAAAAATAAAACCTTGGATAAGAGAAAATCATTGGGCAAATCCATAGATAAACTGGCGATTAATGTAGTAACCAAGAAAATTTATGACGACAAATTACCTGGCTGGATTGAAAGCCATGTAGCTGGCAAAGGGTATAAAATATCTCATAAGGCGGTTCGTATGTTGGCAGATTCAATTGGAACCAACTTAGAACGCATTTCAAATGAAGTGGATAAAATTGCTATTAACCTATCTGGTGGTGCAGAAATTAGTGAAGAGTTAGTTCAAAAATATGTTGGTATTAGCAAAGATTATAATGTTTTTGAGTTGCAAAAGGCACTGGCTTCTAAAGACGTTTTAAAAGCCAATAAAATTGTTAATTATTTTGAAGCCAATGCAAAGAAAAACCCCATTATTCCTATAGTTGCCGTATTATTTGGTTTTTATAGTAAATTGTTAGTGGCAGTTTCACAGAACGACAAGTCGCTTAATGGTGTTGCAAATGCATTGAAAATGAATTCTTTTTTTGCAAAAGATTATCACCAGGCCGCAGGAATGTACAGTTTGCCCCAAGTGGTAAGAAATATTCATCAACTTAAGAAGGCAGACCTGCAGCTTAAAGGAGTAGATAGTACTGGTTCTGTTTCAGATGGTCAGATTTTAAGGGAACTTGTTTTTCGTCTGCTTCACTAATCAGAATATCGCTCGTATATTGTTTATATTTGACAGCATTAAAATAATTTCGAGGCTTTGTAACATGAACTGTGCGAGGCTTCGTTATACTTAAAAGTACACTCTACTTATCTATGAGATATATCATTGTAGTGATTTTATCACTTTTCATAAATCAATCGTTCAGTCAAAACACCCAATACTTTAACGAATCAGAAAGCCACTACAGGTCTGGTCTGGATTTACTGGATAAAGGCCATTATGGTTCGGCCAGGGAAGCATTCGAAAAGTATTTGAATAATGCACAAAGTGTATCTCATAAGGCAGATGCAGAGTACTATGTAGCGTATTGTGCATTAGGCCTTTATCATAATGATGGAGAAAAACGCATTGAAAATTTTATCGAGCAATACCCCGAACATCCAAAAGCATTAACCGCATATTATGATTTAGGTTCATTCTACTTTAAAGAAAAGGAGTACAAAAAAGCAGCTGAATACTATTCAAAAGTGAATTTAACGCTGATAACTGAACAAGAAAGGAATGAAACCAGATTCAATTTAGGTTATTCTTTATTCTCGCAACGCAAGTTCAATGAAGCTATTGAATACTTTAACGTATTAAAAGATAAAAAATCACAATACTCAGCGGCTTCCAGCTACTATGCAGGTTACATTGAATACGAGAACAAGGAGTATCAAAAGGCAATTATAGATTTGGAAAGAGCCGGAAAGGATGACGCATACGCAAGTGTTGCACCAGAATTACTTGCCACCCTCTATTACAAACAAGGAAGATATGATGATTTGATTAAGTATGGTGAGAGTGTTGGTGTGAACACTGCTGCCCATGCCAAAGACCTTCATTTGATGTTGGGTGATGCTTACCTGTATAATAATAAAACGGCTAAAGCAGTTGATGCTTATAAAAAGGCAGAAAGTTCACGGGCGCTTACCCGCGATGAGCGGTATCGGGTAGGTTTTGCTTATTATAAGGAAAAGAATTTTGAAAAATCTATTTTTCATTTTAAACAGACCGCTTCTGATAAAGATAGCATTGGTGTTTACTCGGGTTATTATTTAGGGATCATGTATTTGAGCGAGGGGAATAAGTTGTATGCTAAAACAGCCTTCTATAATACCAGGGAGAATACCATTAACGAGCACTTAAAGGAAGAGGGGGCTTACCAATATTCTAAAATATGCTATGACTTAGGGCTATCTGATGAGGCAATTAATAGTTTTAATTATTATTTAGATAACCATCCATCAGGCAAATATACAGGTGAGGTTTCTGATTTGCTTTCAGAAGCATATTTAAGCACAAATAGCTACGAATTGGCCATTGCGCATATTGATAAACAAAAATCAATATCCAAAAAGCTGGAAGGGGTTTATCAAAAAGCAAATTATTTGAAAGCTACCGAACTCTTCAATAAAGGGAATTATAGGGAGTCTATAGTATATTTTAAAAAATCACTGAAGTATCCAAATGATGCACAAGTAAAATACCAGGCGAATTTATGGATAGGTGAGGCGTATTCTGTAGGCCGAATGTATGACGAAGCCATTCCATTTTACCAAAATGTGGTGGGTGCTGCGAGCATTGTGGATAGTAATACATTGAATCAGGCAAGGTATGGACTCGGCTATGCGTATTTTAATTCGAAAGACTACACTAAAGCCCTTTTATATTTTAAAGCCTACATAACGCCTGAAACCAGTTCAAAAACTAATAAGTATTATCATGACGGCTTAATACGATTGGCAGACTGTTATTACGTAACTAAGGAGTATAATCTTGCATTAACTTACTATCAACGAGCGTCAACATTTTCAAGAGCCGATTTAGACTATGTTATGTACCAAAGTGGGGTTATCTATGGAATTGAAGGTAATTTATCAGCAGCCGTTTCGTCATTGGATCAGGTAATTAAGATTAAAGATTCTCGTTATGTCGATGACGCCATTTATCAAAAAGGTCAGTTAAATTTCGAGAAGGGAAATTATCAACCGGCTATTGCTAGTTTCACACAATTAATTGATGGACACGCCAATAGTAGATTAGTGCCTTATGCTCTGTTAAGAAGAGGTTCAGCCAACTACAACCTAAAGAATTACACCAAAACTGTTCAGGATTATACTAATCTATTAAAAAGTTACCCAACCCATACAGTTTCAAGAGACGTGTTGTTGCCATTACAAGAAGTGCTAAATCTATCAAATAGGGGTGCTGAGTTTGATGCTTTACTTGCTGAATATAAAAGCAAGAACCCAGATAAGAAGGGCCTTGAAAATGTGGAATTCGAAACAGCTAAAAACTTTTATTTTAACCTGGATTACAAAAAAGCCATTGCTCGCTTTAGCGATTTTATTGCCGAATACCCCGATGACACCAAAGTGAATGAGGCAAAGTATTACATGGCAGAATCGCACTACCGACTCAGAGCTTATAATGAGGCTTTAGATATTTATAATCAATTATTCACACTCACTGATTTTCAATATAAAAATCGTGTTGTAGGCAGAATTGCAGAAATAGAATTTAGTAGTGGCAGGTACCAAAATGCTGTGTACTTCTATCGTGAGCTTAATGCTATTGCTTCCAAT
>NZ_JAVJUY010000043.1:0-2177 GCF_040220315.1 Fulvivirga sp. | reverse complement strand
ATCTCACCATAGAAATCCCCAGGGAAAAACCAAGAAGCGGAAATGGTTCCGTTTGGAATAGTAATAGTGTCCTCCCCTTCAAAGCCATCTGCCAATGTCACTTCTAAAACAGTCCCATCATCAAGTGTAACCTGAATTCCTGGACCACCACCACCAGTGGTAGTTTGCCAACCGTCACCGAATGAATCATGCATTGTAACTAGATAATCACCAGGTTCTGGTTGCTTACAAAATATTTGAATTTCAATATCCTGAGCAACAGAAGACTTACTGGCATCATTCCCTTCAGTATCCACTTGTCCATCAAGTACTGCTATTGATAAATTCACTGTTCCAGTAAATCCTTCAGGCGCAGTATACTCTGCAACAACTTGCCCACTAGTAATTCCCAACCCACTAACAATTGTTGTTGTACCGCCAACTGAAACTCCAAATACGTCAGTATCAACAATAGACACATCCGCAATTCCAGCTGGAGCATCTGAAACAACAATTGTAGCAGAAGTTGATTCGCCTCCAAAAAGAGTAAGTTCAGATAATTCTATAGTATTTACTGCAGGAGCATCCAACAATCTCGGTGGATTCGCTTCTTCATAATCGTCAACGCAACTTGAAATTAAAAAGACAGTAAAAAATAATATTATTAAGTTCTTATTCATCGATTTATCATTTAATTGGGTACAAATTCGTAAGTTCCGGAACCTCCAAAACCAGTAATAAAGTCTATTGTGATTGTTCCAGCGCCATTATCAAAAGTGGAACTTGGCTGAATAATCGGTTGGAAACCTGTAGCAACAAACTGAGTTCCAAAAGTACCTTGAAGAACACCACATATATCCTGAATTGCACCTGTATTCGAAAATCCAGTGTAGCCAATACCACTGTAAATAGCCTCAACCGGTTGATCAACCTGAGATACCTGATAAGCAACAGGCCCTACTCGTGTTATTGCTACGCCTTCATAAACAAGGTCTGTGGCAGGGCTTGCGCCTGGGTTTTCAAATCCACAAGGTGGATCACAAAATGATCCATTAAAGATCATAGTGAAATTGCCCACGGGTATTTGAGATGGGCAACCTACGAAAGTGCTGAAATTAGAAGTAAAACTTGTAGTTGCAGCAGATTGTACAATATTGGGAGTAACATTGATATTGCCTCCAACTGTTGGTGAAGGATAAACCCTGCCATCATTCATTGTAGTTGTATTCGTAAATGCAAAGGTATCGCCACCTTCCAAATCTCCAGCGCCACTTAACCCAAATAAAGTTGCTAGTTGATTTGAAGAATATTCAACAGAAATAGACCCTCCAGTAAAATCAGCGAGTGTCCATTCTTCTATTAAAAGAGTATCAACAGCTACACCTGTAGCAAATGGAATAAACGATACATTGAATTGAACCAATTGCAGATCTGTACTTTCTGTGTATACTGTGTATTTAAAAACAGCAGAATTGATATTATCAAAGTCTAGAAATGAATTATTAGGATCTATGACAACCCGAACATTTGGTCCATTTCCTAATTCATCTATAGGAATTCTTTGCGTGTCTTCATCTTCGCACGATGCCAAAAACATCAGTGAAAGACCTAAAAATGTATATTTAAATATATTTTTCATCATTTTTATTTTTATTAATTAACATCCCAAAAAACCTTATCAGTGGCTATCACACGTTGGCCAGGGAAATTTGCATTCAATTGACCATTGGTAATATCATATGGTAAGCTTACCGGGAATTGCCTAGTTTGTACTGTTACACCTAAGTTATCAGCATTGCCATCATGTAATCTTGGGTAACCAGTTCTTCTTATATCATTATAACTTACCACTGAATTACCAAACTGTGCTATCCATTTTGAAGTCATAATCACTTCCATCTGGCCTCCTGTTGCACCAGGTGTTGCTGCGTCATACGTTGCTAATACAGCATCTCGGTAGTTAGTAATGGCTGTTGCTGCAATCGTTGGAGCACCGGCAGCATTTGCTATCTCATTTACCTTAGCAAAAGATGCATCAATCGCCTGGCTCAATAAGGTACGTGCATCGTCAGTTGTTACATTGGCCTGTGCCAATTCTGCTCTAATAAATAGGACTTCTCCAGCATCTAATAATCGCTGTGGTGTATTACCTGGGCCAGTTACCTGACCTGCAGCCAGGGTAGAAGCATTAGCAGCAA
>NZ_JAVJUY010000042.1:0-3896 GCF_040220315.1 Fulvivirga sp. | reverse complement strand
AATGATTTGGTATTAGTTATATCTAATGCTTTAATTGAGGTATTGGGCCATACAATTGGCCGGTCATTGGTTGACTCTTTAAGAGGAGTACAATTAACCATTGCCCTGGATAGTCTGGAGAAGCTTCTAATAGCTCAACGTGATGAAACGGAGGACTTCATCCATGCACTAATCACTCAATCGGATGGAATTCAATTATTGATAACAAGCCAAATAGATCTATCAATATTTAGAGATCAGAAAGTGGTCATTAATTTGGAAGGTTTAAATGATGCTCCGAGTAAAGCTGTTTTGATTGATCAAATAAATGATCAGTTCGATATAGTAGATGAGAAGCTTGACTGGTTAGTGAGTTTTTGTGGAGGCCATCCACTATCCTTGAAAATAACATCATCCCTCCTACAATTTTACAAATCGGTGGATCTTGTAATAGAACAACTTCAAAAACATGATGCTCTGAAGCAACCAATGCGTAAAAAACACAATAAAGAAAATGCCCTATCTGTTTGTCTAGATGCCATTTATGGTAATTTGAGTAAATCCCAAAAAGAATTACTACATATAGGTAAGTTTTACCCTGCTGGTGTCAAACTAGTGCATCTTAAAGATGAGTTTGATTGTTTATATGATGATGTAGCAACATTAACTCAATTCTTTTTTATCAAGACCTCCATTGATGAATTGAGTATTGAAAGGTTTTCAATTCCAATTCCGCTTGTAAAATACCTATATGATCAGGCCAAAGTTGAAAGTAAAGAAGGCGGGGTTGCTTGTCAAAAGGAGCAATTAGAAAAGATTATGACGGAAGCAGCCATAATTGATATCCATTATTTAGAAACTGGAAAGTTTGGTTCGACCGCTCAAGGAATCTTTCGAATGGAAAGTGAATTGCCGAATATTCTAAACGCATACAGAATAGCCAGAATTATGGTGTCCTTGTGTCAAGAGAAGAAAGACAATGTTGGTGAAAATGAACATTGGTTGATTATAGCTGGTTTGGCTGCAGCATTAGGTAAATTTTGCTTTATACGCGGATTTTTTGAATACGGGACGACACTTTCAAAAGCAGGGATTGAAGCAAATATCGCCCTAGGATACATGCGTTTGGCAAGTACCCAATATATGTATTTGGCTCAATTGCAACAAAGACAATATGATCATAATGCCTTTGAAAAGACTTGTGGAGATTTATCGGATTTAGCCAAAGCAACACAAGATATCCAGATTGAGAAAGATAGTTTTTGGATGAATGGCAGGTTAGCACACCATAAAAAAAAGTGCAAAAAAGCAATTGATCTGTTCGAAAAAGCAAAGAATATTCTGTCTAATGAATTCGAGCAACAGAGTAAGAGAACATCAGAGGATGAAATAGACCCAAGCATTTTAGGAAATATTGCACTGATAGATTCTGAAATTGCACATGCCCATTATGATTTGGGAAACCTGACTTTAGCTGAGGAATATTACAAGAAATCTATTCAAATTCAATTAGAGCTTAAAGATGATAGTAACTTGATGAGTTGTTATCATCAATTGGCAAATTGCTTAACTCGTTCTGGAAGTTTACAAGGTCTTGAATACTACTTCAAGGCAATTGAAGGATTTAAAAGAAACGGCCAGTATGAATACCTAGCCAACTCCATTTCGGAATTGGGTCGCTTTGTTTTAGAGCGGCCTGAATTAGCAAATCATGATTTATTAGATGAAGATGCGTTAAAGAATGCTCTCAATAGCTTGAGTTATCAATTCAATGAATTTCTTAATCGACAGGAAAGAGTGAACTTTGACTTCATCAATATAGATATAATTGGAAAAGGTATATTAATAATGAAACTGATCAGTTTCACTAAACACTCTTATTTATTGTTTGATTGGGCAGAGGATTTTAGAGGGAAAGTGAACCCAGATTCAGGATCTTCATACTTTACAGCTTTTTTGAATGTTGCTCATATGGTTGGAGGTGTTGGATACCAATATCACCTGCAATCTAACGAGTCTAAAGAGGATATGATAAAGCATATCTTACAAGGAACATTGTTGCTCAATGGCGGTCCAGACCTAAAGAGTCAAACCTTTATTTTTTATTGGCTAGCTGCTTGGATGAAACATGCCAAGTTGAATATTAATGCTACACCTGAAGCCCTGCTGGAAGCAGCGTGGGAAAGTTTTGATAAGTAATACTGTTATAGTCTGTTATAGCTTAAGCTGAAAGAACTAACGATTTGTGTTGCGATTTTTCGAACCTCTGCATTCCCAATTCTAGGACTATCTCGTACCCATGAAATTACGTCAAATGTAGGATTCAGAATTCCTCGAATTTGAATAAGCTCCTTTTGAACCAAGTACTCGACTGCTTCCCGGTAGGATCTTTCAACTGACATGTACTCCTTTTTTTTGGGTAGAGGGAAGGAGAGCAATATCATATCATCAACTTCATTTACTTCATAACCTCGATACTGATTAAATCTTTTTCTAAGTTGACCCGTTCGATTGAAATGTCCATTTGCCCTTCCTATTGTGCCTGTATAGCCATTGGTCATTCCTACATAGACAACTTTATGAGTTTTGGAAATCCAAATGTATATATATGCCTGATCAAAGCCATTGAATACGTTAAAAACTCGCGTTTCATGCATACTTTTCCTCACTATAATTAGGCGGCAAATCATTTTCTAATTTGCGACACATATTGGCCAGAAATTCCGAAACGATTCGCCTTGATTCAGTCAATATTCTTTTCAGGTCTTCATATTCTGTATTGGCAATGTTTTTATATGCGTAAAGTTCAGCATCAGCAAATTGTAGCATTGTCAGATCGAAAATGATTTGTAAATCTCTGTTGTCCGAATTGTCTTCATATATCAATCGAGCGAATCGATGAAGCTTGTTGATCCTGACTGTATTACCCAAGTCAGTATCATAATATGGTTCCCAAAGGTGATTGTCTTGTACAGAAGTGACCCTGAAAATTTTAGTAAGATTTTCATTCCTTTCTCCCTTGATTGCCTCTTCCTTCTCCTCATCTGTAAAGTCATCATCATCTTCAACTTCTTCACCTTTATCTTCCTTCATCATACGAACTATCCATCTGATCTTACCGGCCATATCGTCAGTAATGGATTTCAATCGTTCCAAGGCAATTTCTTCGTCAATTAAATCATCACCCGGTAAAATTTCGATCTGTTCAAATTCCTCTAATAATTTATTGGCAATCTCATTAGGATCTTTGTTGATAATGTCCTTTGTAACCTTGCCGGCATTTTTCCAAGCGGCTTTACTCTTGCTCTTTGCCTCTTTGCTGAAGTCACTAATCGTATTATAAGCCTCATCGGAAAGCGTTAGTGAAGATTTTTTAACATCAATATTAAAGAAGTCATCGGCTTCATCATTTATAAGAATTCTCCCACGAAAGGCATAAAAGTCCTGGTCATAAGGAATTATTCCTTGCAAATTGGAAGCCCATGAAATCAATCTTTTATTTCTATACACATAGAAGCCATAATTTCCTGCTTCTATTAAATATCTGTCCCTAACCTCTTTATCTCTTGCTTCACCCAAGTGCTTTATTCTAAAAATTGGAGGGTAAGGAAGCTGTGTGATTTCGAGGGTAACATTGATATTCAATTCATTATCCAATGTAAGCTGTTTTGGTTTTTCGATCCATCTTACATCTGTGCCATCCCAATCATTTTCGTTAAGGTTTCCATTTGCTTCTGCTTCGGTAACGAAAAGAGGATCAATGGCATTTATCTCTTTGTCACCAATTTTAATATGTATATTATCTTCTGACAGGAAGTAATAGTAAATAACACCCACTTTGGTATTAAGCTGCATATTCCAGACTTAATTGACCCCCCATTCCATTTTGGTCTGACCCCCTGTTCCGGGCATCTGAC
>NZ_JAVJUY010000041.1:0-6447 GCF_040220315.1 Fulvivirga sp. | reverse complement strand
GGAGGCACTATAAATATGACCTATGGAGGAGCTGGAAATATTGATATTAATGTAGCTTCAAATTTTGTGCTTAGTTCGAGCCCTACCATAAATAATGGAGGCACTGGAGATTATAATTTGACTTTTGATGGGGCATCTCAGTTATACACTGGAACAACTAATTTTACAGAGTTTGACTTTATTGTTAATTCAAATTCAATTTTAGAAATAGGGGTTACGAGCTTTATTTCTACTACTGGAGATTTGTTGCTAAATAATTTAGGAGAAATACATTTGGCTTCAACAGCAGCTAATGGTGCAATTCAGTCTGGAACCACAGCAGGTAATATCAGAGTTTCTGGCACAAGAACATATACTTCAGGCTCCACAATAGTCTACAATGGATCTTCAGCTCAATTCATAGGTTCTGGGCACCCATCAACTTCTGGTGTCAATACAGAGATCAATAACAGTAACGGAGTAACACTTGCTTCAAATGTTACAATAGGCGGAGAGTTGGCTTTGACAAGTGGAAATTTAACCATAGGCAGCAGGACGTTAACCATTCAGGGTGCACATTCGGGTGGTGGGTCTCTGTCTGTAAATTCTACATCAACACTAATATTCTCAGGTTCAGGTGCAATAGGTACCATTCCTTTTGTTTCAGCAACACCTACTTTGGGAACGTTAACAATTGATAGGTCAGGTGAAGTGGCTGTTTTTGAAGATAATGTAACTATTGGAACGGCCTTAAACCTTACCCAGGGAAATATAGATATCAGGGATAGAACCTTAAATTTAACAGGTACACTATCTGGTACTGGTAATTTGTTGTCAAATTCGGCCTCAACCATTAACATAACAGGAACAGGTGCCGTAGGTTCTTTGCAATTTAACCCATCATTCAATACGATTGGTAATATCAGCTATAATCGGCCTTCTGGTACTTTGACTCTAAATGGTACGCTAAATGTTACTCAGTCATTGGTACTTACCAATGGCACCTTGACCAATAATGCGAATTTGTTCATGGGCAATGACGCAACATTAACAAAGAACTCCAATGCAACTTTCTCTGGGGATAGCCCTGAAACTACTGGTGGAGCGTTATATAATGTCATTTATACCAATGCTGGTCAAACAACAGGAAGTGAAATTCCTGATGCCCTTACAACTGATGCGCTAGGTGATATCACTATCAATACATCTGGTTCTCTTGTTTTAGATCAAAACTTGCAGGTGAATGGAAATGTTACTTTAAATGGTGGTTCATTATCTATTGGGGCCAATTCTATAACCGTTCTGGGCAATTGGGTAAGAAATGGAGGTTCTTTGGCTACATATACAGGCCAGGTTATTTTTAATGGAACTTCGTTGATCAATGGTTCCAGCACAGCAACATTTGTAAATGTTCAAGTGCCAAGCGGGGCTACTTTAACCTTACCTTCGGGCAATGTAAATATTAATGGAAATCTTCAAATTGACCCTGCGGCCATATTCTCAGCCAATGGTGGAACCGTTACTTTAGGAACAACAGCCAATCAAAATATTGCCGCTGGAGGAGCAACTTTTAATAACATTGCCGTGACTAAGGCCTCTGGGACTGTTACTATTGCAAGTGCTTTAAATTTAGCTGGCAGATTAAGTTTTGATGGTGCAAGTGCAGCAACTATTGCAAGTGGGGGTAATCTTACAATAAGATCAACATCAGATGCAGCTTCTGGAAATGGAAGTATTGGAGTAGTTCCATCAGGTGCTAATATTACGGGCAATGTTATAGTCCAAAGATTTTTATCAGGAGAAGGAAGAATTTATAGATACATATCTAGCCCGGTAAGTGGTGCTAATTTTGAGCAATGGAGAGACGATTTCCCAATAACGGGTACGTTTTCAGATCCGAGCACAGGTGCAGGTATTGTTTCATCAAGCCCTTCACTTTATAGGTACAACGAAAGTACTGCAGGTTTGGCAGATGATGGCTATGAAGCCCACCCTGCTTCTGGCACTTTAGCTAGTAGCATAATTGAAGTCGGCCGCGGTTATGCCGCTTTTATACGAGAAGGTTCTGCAAGTACTTTGATAGACGTAACAGGCCCTGTTAATTTGGCGAATTCATCTAACATAAATTTAAATGTTACATTTAATGATTCAGGAAATGGTGCTGCTAATGAAGGCTGGAATTTAGTAGGTAATCCGTTCCCAGCTTCAATTGATTGGGATAACATACTTGGAGGAGGCGCAGGAGCATTTACTAACATAGATAATGGCATTCATATTAGAGATAATGGTTCTGGAGGTGTTTATAGAACCTATGATGGCTCAGTGGGAGATTTAACAGGTGGTGTTATAGCAACAGGCCAGGCTTTCTGGGTGAGAGCAAACGCAAATAGTCCATCATTAACATTAAACGAATCGGCTAAAAGCACTACTACAGGAGCATTTTATAGACAAGCAAAACCAGATTTAGAAATTGTTCAGATTGCATTAACAGATGGTATTATTACAGACAATGCCTATGTTTCATTTAAGGATGGTTTTACTTCTGGATATGATTTAGGTGACACACCAAATTTGGATAATGTTGAATTTGATATTACTACCTATGGTAACGATGAAAATGATTTAGCAATCAATTATGTGCCTTATGGATGCGCGACACAGGTTCCTATTAATGTATCAGATGTTGAAACAGGAAGTTACACCTTACTTTTTTCTCAGTTAGAGTCACTAACTAGTATTAGTGTTTTAACTTTAAAAGATAACTATACAGATGTAATTATCGACTTATCATCAACTCAAAGCTATGAGTTCTCAGTTGATGAATCAGTACCAGAGAGCTTTGGCAAAGGACGTTTTATTTTAGAGTTTGGGTCAGATTTAATACAGTCAAATTTGTTAATAGAATCTGATAATAACCTTTGTGATAATGAATCAGCTTCCGTAGTAATCAAATCATCTCAGTTAGGTGTTAATTATACTGCAATTATTAATGGCCAACCATCAAATTATGAGTTTTTAGGTGATGGCAATGATATTCAAATTGAAATAGCTGAAATGGATATAAATTCAGGATTAAACGAAATTTATTTCATTGGTTCTTTGGAAGGTTGTGAACAAACCAATGTTGGCGATGTATTGCAGATTAATAAAACATCAATAAACACTAATCTTATCATTGACTCAAAGGCATCGATTTGTCAAGGAGAAAATGGGATAGTTACTCTTAATGACTCTGAGAATGACGTAACTTATCAATTAGTATTGAACAATAGCGTTTACGGTGATTCACAACTTGGTAATGGCTCAGATATCACGTTTGAAGTTTTATCTTCTGACTTAATTTCAACCAACGATATTAAAATCAATGCTTCATTGAACAATTGCACATCTCAACTATCAGAGTCTTTAACTATAGATTTAATTGAATTAAATACGGATTTAGCATTTAATGCTGATGATGTATGTAAGGATGATAATGCGATAATTTTAATTGAAACACCCCAAAGCGGTGTAGAGTATCAAATCATTCTAAATGAAATTGAATATGGAGATGCCAAAGTTGCAACTGAAGAATCGTTAACATTTGAACTACAATCTTCTGATTTAATCGAAGAGAATTTGATCAAAATAGAATCCAGATTTAATGGATGTACTGTAATATTGGATCAAACAGAGTTTATTAATAAGGTTCTAATTAATCCAATAATAACACGTGAAGAAAATGTTCTCATATCAAATTACGATATTGGAAATACATGGTATTTAAATGGGGAGATTCTTTTAGGTGCAAATGGGAGTACCTTGGAAATTGAACAATCAGGCTTTTATGAGTTGCAGGTGGATTTCACTAATTGTAGTGAACGGGTTGGAGAAAATTATGTAGTAGAGGAAGTAACATCTATATCGGAGAATACGAATAACAATTTAAGAATTTATCCTAATCCAGCATCAAATAGATTATTTATAGAATCAATGAGTCATGAGATAAATAAAATTGAGATTATAGATGCAAAAGGTAAGGTTGTTTATCAAGATAATCCATATCAGAGTACGTTTGTAATTTACATTGATAATTTTGTGAATGGTATATACATGATTAGATTACAATTTGATAATAAGTTATCTATTCATCGTTTGATTAAACAATAATGGTTAGAAAGTTATTTATAGTTTTTGGTTTAGTTCTGTTCTCTTTTTCAGTAAATGCACAACCTGGCGACCCTGGAGGTGACCCGGACAATCCAGTGCCTATTACTGGTATAGAAATTCTTTTACTTGCCGGTGGTGCTCTTGGACTAAAACGAATAGTCAAGAAAGGTAAATAACCTGTATTTTAGTGATTACTAAATTTCTACTTCGCCTTCGTATACTTCCTAGATGGGTTATTATTGTTCTTGATGTTGGAGTAATATTATTTGCCACCTTTTTGGGCTATTGTTTACGCTTTAATTTTGATTTATCATTAATCGATTCATATAATCCTTTAGAGGGAATTATATTAAATGGAATTGCAGGATTAATTTCATTACTAATAACCAGAAGCTATGCTGGTATTGTTAGGTACACCGGCTTAAAAGATGGGCTTCGAGTTTTTCAAACTTTAATACTAACTCATGCCTTATCATCTCTGGTTAATTTAGTTTATCATTATAATGTTGGAAGCAACTTGATTCCATACTCGGTAATCTTAATCTCATTTCTCGCATCTTTTTTATTTCTGTTTCAGTACCGCCTTCTTATAAAAAATATCTTTTCTTATTATGGTCGATTATATCATAATAAAATAAATGTCGCAATTTTTGGCGCTGGACAAATGGGTATAATGACTAAACATTTATTAGATGATGATCATAAATCTGGAATGAATGTAGTTGCTTTCTTCGAAGATGATACGAATAAGATAGGAAAAATTATTGCTGGGACTGAAATTTATTCTCTAAATGAGATAGAATTATTTCACTCTAAATACCAAATTGAAGAGTTAATAATTGCAGTTAATCAGTTATCTGTTCAGCGTAAAAATGAAATTGTTGATACATGTCTTAATTATAATTTAAAAGTACGAACTGTCCCTAATTTAAATACTTGGGTTAAAGGTGAGTTGAGTCTTAATCAAATCAAAGAAGTTAAAATAGAAGATTTACTTGAGCGAGATTCAATAACTATTAAGAATGAAGAATTGGTAAATGAGTTTAGTGGCAAAGTAGTTTGTATATCAGGGGCAGCTGGATCAATTGGTAGTGAACTAGTAAGGCAAGTGATTGAATTAAAGCCTAAGTCATTATTATTAATTGATCAATCAGAAACGCCCCTTTATAATATTATTAATGAGTTAGATAATCAATCTGAAATCAGTATTGATTATTATGTTGCAGATATAACAAATAGCAAGCGTATAGAATCTCTTTTTATCGAACATCAACCACAGATTGTCTTTCATGCAGCAGCTTACAAGCACGTGCCATTAATGGAGGCAAACCCTTCTGAAGCGATATTATGTAATGTAATAGGTACTTATAACTTGGCTAATGCGGCAGACAAATTTGGTGTTGAGAAATTTGTCATGGTATCAACTGACAAGGCCGTAAACCCAACGAATGTGATGGGGGCGAGCAAAAGGATTGCCGAAATGTATGTTCAATCACTCAATAATCAAAGTAAGACATCTTTTATTACGACACGATTTGGTAATGTATTAGGCTCTAACGGTTCTGTTATTCCTCACTTTAAAAATCAAATAGAAAAAGGCGGACCAGTAACAGTCACTCACCCAGAAATCAATAGATATTTCATGACAATAAGTGAGGCCTGTGAGTTGATCTTAGAGGCGGGTTGCATGGGAAAAGGGGGTGAAATATTTATTTTTGATATGGGTAAATCAGTGAGAATTGTTGATTTAGCTCGAAAAATGATAAAACTATCTGGATTTGAACCTTACAAGGACATTGACATTGTTTTTACCGGGTTAAGGCAAGGGGAGAAGTTATTTGAAGAACTACTAACTAAGGGTGAAGATAATTTACCAACTCACCATCCGAAGATTTTAATTGCTAAAATAAATGTTCCTGATTACATAATGGTGAACAGTTTTGTAGAAAGGTTGCGTACTATGCTGGAATCTTCAGAGTCAGAGCTATCGCTTGTTTCTCTAATGAAGGAGATAGTTCCGGAATTTAAAAGCAATAGATCGATCTACGAAATTTTAGATAGATAAAGAGAAGTAAAACTAATTTATCATCTTCCTCTTCCTCTTCTGGTATGTCTTTTCGATTTTAGTTTTGCCGAGCTCAAGAAATTAGCTGGTAAATAAAATTCTACTTTTAGATTGTACAAAAAGTAGTTATCATTATTACTGGGTTCTCCACGTTTGCTACCAGCTTCTTTTAATGGCAACCCAATTTCAGGTCTTCGATCAGCTAAAAGCTGTGCATTTGACCCGGGTTCAAAACTTGAATTATCAACGTATTC
>NZ_JAVJUY010000040.1:0-12708 GCF_040220315.1 Fulvivirga sp. | reverse complement strand
TGACTGTGTAAGTCCATTCGCATTGACAGCTATCGTATAACTGCTCGCACTTACACTCGTGCCATTGGTAGCTAGAACAAAACCTGTGCCCAGCACTTCATCGCTGCATAGTGAATTGCTGATCGCTACACCTACTGGCTCGGGAGATACCAGCACCGTCACTTCGAAAGGTGTACCATCACAACCCCCACTGCTTGGTGTGACAACATAGGTAACCAACTCATCTGAGGTAGTTCTATTTATTAGATTATCATTGATAAATGCATCTGTTGATGTAGATGTTGTAATACCAAGAACATCTGGATTCGCCAAGCCAATCCAACTGAATGTACTAGCGACACCATTATTACCATCAATATTATTTTGTAAGTCATATGAAAGCGCACCAGAATTACTGCAAATTTCAAGCAATTCATCACTTCCAATAGGTTCGGGATCTACGCTAACATCAATAACGAAATCTAAACCAAAACAGTTGGTTGGTGCAGGGCCCACTGGCACAACGGTATATGAAATCACAATCGTTGAACTAGTATTGTTTGTTGGTGTATCAATAATATTACCAGATCCGCCACTACCATTACTACCAGTCCAGAAGTAGATTCCTGCAGTTCCTTGTATCAAATGCAAGTCAGGATCAATATTAATTGATTGCCCTGAACAAATACCATATGTTCCAACAGGTACATCCACACCATCAGGAATTGGATCTACTCTAACCGTTCTTGTAATAGGACTCCCAGCACAACCATTAAACTGGGGAGTAATAATATATTCTACTGTACCGCCATTGGCGCTTGATAGAACCTGACTAATAACTGACCCGCTACTTGCAGACTGACCTGAGACAGTACCAACAACAGAACCAATAGTCCAGGAATAGATAGTTCCGGCCACACCGTTAGGATTAGTCAAAACTACATTCGAAGATTCACCACTGCATATTTCCTGATTAGATGCCGCCACATCTGGAATAGGATTTATTGTTACAACATAATCAACAAAGTTACCAACACAACTAGATGTAACAGGCCCAGTTGGGGTTACCCGGTATCGAACCACCGCCTGGGTATTTCCCGTATTAGAAATGAGTTCATTTACTGGACTATTATTTACAATCCCTACTGTTACCCCAGAAACTGTACCAGATAATATTGTTGCTTCCCAAGCATAGGTAGAAGATGCAACATTAATCGTTGGAGTAAAACTAGCCGTACCAGAACCACAAAAATCATCAACTAAATCTGCATTAGTAATTTGAGGGATTGGATCCACAGGAACATCAATGGTAAAAGGGTCACCAATACAGTTTAAAGGTGCAGGACCCCGAGGAATAACTGTGTAAACAATAGTTGTAGGACTAGTTGTAGCATTAATTGGGGTATCAGTGATATTCCCAGAACCACCACTTCCATTACTTCCTGTCCAGGTATAAGTTGTTCCTGCAACGTTTGAAGTAGGTATAATATTCAAAGTCGTGCCCGAACAAACGGCAGATTCAGATACTGAATTACCAACTGGTTGTTGTTCTACTTGAACTGTGACATATGAAGGTGGTCCATCTATACCATTAGCTCTTGGAATAATTTCATATTCAACCGTACCACCTGTTGCACTAGTTAATTGTTGAGAGATTAAGTTTCCAGACCCGCCACTTTGACCTGAAACTGTACCCGTAACTGAAAAAACAGTCCACGTGAATGTTGTACCTGTTACAGTCTCAGTGATTAGAATACTAGAAAAATCCTCGCTACAAATAATTTGATCGCCTGCCACAGCACCAGGTATCGGGAATACAGTAACGTTAAAGTCACGTGTTGGGCCCGTACAGCCATCTTTTTCTGCAATAACACTTATTACTCGTGAAATAGTCGTTGTACCAGCATTTGTAGTTGTAAAGGCCGGAATTTCCGTCACTACAGCACCTGGCTCATCGGATAAACCAATATCAGCGCCACCACTCCAAGTGAATGTTTCACCACCTCCTGTATTGGTGGTAAGTGCTATTGGTCCAACTGAAACGCCTGTTCCAGTCGCCACTGAGCTAATTGGATCTATTGTTGGAACTGGATTAACTGTAATTGTAAAGAACTGGCTGACACCTGTACAACTACCAATTGAAGGCGTAACTTCGAATGTTGCTACTATCGGAGCCCCTGTATTATTTAATGCCGTAAAGGCAGCTATGTTTCCAGTACCACTTGCGGGCAATCCAATTGAAGGTTGATCATTTGTCCAGTTGTAATCTGAGGCATTTCCTCCAAAGTTAATGGCAGTTGTTGATTCACCTGCACAGAGTTCCTGATTGCTAATTACATTAACAATCGGATCAAGAACATTGGTAATAACAACATCATCAAAAATGGCACAGCTACCGTTGGTTATTGTCCAACGCAATGTTGCAGAAGTACCAGCTGTCAATCCCGTCACTGCTGTCGTTGGTGAACCAGGTGTATCTATTACAATTCCAGCAGGGCCTCCCACCTCTATCCACGATCCAGAACCAACAACAGGGGTATTCGCAGCCATGGTGAAATTCGGAGTGTTACATTGCTCTATATCTGGTCCAGCATTGGGTGCAGTTGGTAGGTTATCTATTGTTACAGATTCAATAGCACTTAATGCACTTTCACATCCTGTGGTTCCATGTATCACTAAAACCTGGTAGTTACCTGTTCCAGCAGGATCATTTATATTAATAGTTTGAGTAGTGATTCCAGTAAATACACCATTCTTATACCACTCATAAGAACCGCTAGCTGGCGCAAGGTCACTCATTAGGGTTACATCAGGATTAGTCCCATCACAAACGGTGCTACCACTTGAACTAATGTTTGGTGTGGCAGGTAAATTATTTACCGTTATAGCTTGAGGTGGGAAGTTGCTTGAACATAATGTAGTACTATTGATAGCCCTTACTACAAGTTGGTTTTGAGTAGGGTCTAGTGGGTGCGAGGCCAGGTTTATGTTGACACCATTACCGGCTACAACATCACTAATTGGTGAGTTAAAATTGTCGAAAACCTGATAGTTTACATTGGTCTGACTTGCTTGAATAGTTATTACAATATTATCCGTATCACAAACAACAGTATTACTATACGTAAGTGTCAATGAGTTACTAGGCAACGGAGAGACAATTAGTCTTGTTCTAGTCGCAGGCCCTTCACACCCTCCATTTGATTGGGTAACAAAAGCAGTATAAATTCCAGGTGCACTATCGATAAATCCTAATTCACCGGCTGTTGGGTTTTCTGGGTCTACCGTAAAGATTGGAGATGTCAAACCGCCATCACTGTACCATTGCAGATTAGTTCCCGTCACTGTAGGTAAAAGGAAGCCGTCTCCTACACAAATTGACTGGTTTTGGTTTGTTACAGTAGGAGCAGCAGGAAAATTAATCACCGTAATCGTTACATTGTCATTGACCGTGGCACATACCCCGTCATCGATCGTTACAGTGTAGGTAGTCGTTACGCCCGGGCTTACCACTGGGTTCGATGCACTGCTCGTAAAGCCTGCAGGTACACTCACCCAACTGTAGGTATATGTCCCATCTCCGCCTGTGGCTGTTGGACTGCCACCTAGCGTCACACTCGCTCCATTGCAAATCGTGGCCGGAGTGCCCGCATCCGCTACTACCGCTGGGTTGACCACTACATTTACCACGCGTGCCGCGCTCTCGCAACCACTCACTGTCTGGGTGACATAATAGACATACGTGCCTGCTGATCCACTCACACTTGGCGTGTAATTCGCATTGTTACCTTGGACTAAACTCGTTAATGCGGCATCGTCATACCAGTTGAAACTCGCCCCACCAGCACCTGTGGCTGTCAGCGTTGGATCGGTATCCCCTACACAGATCGGGGTCGGACTCGCTGCGGTCGGTAGGCCGGGAATCGGGTTCACCGTTATCGTTACATTGTCATTGACCGTGGCACATACCCCGTCATCGATCGTTACAGTGTAGGTAGTCGTTACGCCCGGGCTTACCACTGGGTTCGATGCACTGCTCGTAAAGCCTGCAGGTGCACTCACCCAACTGTAGGTATATGTCCCATCTCCGCCTGTCGCTGTTGGACTGCCACCTAGCGTCACACTCGCTCCATTGCAAATCGTGGCCGTACTGCCCGCATCCGCTACTACCGCTGGGTTGACCACCACATTCACCACGCGTGCCGCGCTCTCGCAGCCACTTGTGCTATTCACTGAATGAATGGTATAAGTCACCGTACCGGAAACATTAATTACATCTAACGTCAATGACTGGTTAATCGGGCCAGTAACGGGTGAGCCTACACTCCCTTGGGCACTAGCTCCACTTACTCCACTCGAACTCACCGTCCAGTAGTATCCATCTCCAAAGCCATTCGGATTGCTTAAGGCAATATTAGTACTATTACCATCGCAGATCGCCTCTGTGGTTGGACTAACGCTTATGTCGGGGATTGGATTAACTGTAATGGCTTGAGTCGCAAAATCAACATCACACCCAGAGGAGCCAAATGTACTTCTTAGTATTAATGCCGTCTCGGAAGTAGTTAATGGTGTTGTTGTTATCTGTGCAAGACCAGTATTACCAGCCACTACACCACTAATACTAGTTAAACCAGTTTGATCAAAAATTTGATAATTAGCTCCCATTTGGGAATTAGAAATGTCTATCGTGATTGTTTCGCCTTCACAAACAGATGTAGTGTTATAAGATAATGTCAACCCATTATCAGGAGCGGCATTCACTGTAACAGCTTGTGACGAAATGTTGTCTGGAATAAATGCTACATAGTCATTTGAAGCAATCCAATCTGTATTATTTCTGCCTGCCACAAAAACGGCATTACTACCATCGGAATTATTAATTCCTTGAGTTTTTGTGGATGCATTATTCTCAACCAATGAAGAATGAATCTCTATAATATTACTTGTTTCATGAAGTTGAATTTGAAAGCTTACTGTGGTTGAAAGCCCAAAATATCGAACTCCCGTAAAATTTATTACAAATATTTCAAAATCACCTGAGCCCGTTGTGAAATATTCGATAGTCCCAGTTGTTGGATCTAAATCATCCCAAACACCGGCAATAAAATTAGTAGGGTTTATTGTAGGCAGAGGATCAGAGGTATAAGCTTGTATACCAGAAGTACTTCCTCCAAACTGAAGGAAACCATTATTATTAACATTTACTAACGTATAATCAGTACCATAAAAATTAAAGGTGAACCCTATGTTGACATCTTCATTTGGAAATGGCGGACCGCCACCACAATCATCACATAATGTAAGTGCCGTACCAGAACCAGGAATAGGATTGAATGTGCCTGATTGATCCAATGTGTAGGTGGTTATCGGAGTTAAACCATCAACTCCATATACAACGTGCGAACCTACACCTGCAGCAGAAGGATCCCATGTAGGACTTGTAGTTATACCGGGACCAAAATAAGTTGTACAAGATCCTGTTATCGAAACTGACGCATCATCAATACAATAATTCGCATTTAAATTAGTAAAACACTGTGCATTTGCAGTCAGTGCTGAACCTGAAATTATCAAAAAGGAAATGATTCCTTTAAACAAATACGTAAGTCTATTATTAATTGACATGAAGCCTAGTAAGCACTGATCTTATAAACAACTATTTAATATCAAAATTCTCATAAACGTAACCAATTCATTATTATGGTTTTAATTCTCCACTTGAATTTGTTTTAATAAAGGCGATTTTTTTTTGGCTTTCAAGTTCTATCGTGCCTAAAATATAAATTGAACCATCAGCAGCCTGAAATACCTTAGACGCAGCATCGTCATCTACCCCACCGAATGTCTTGGTCCATACAATACTACCGATATCGGATATCTTAACTAATTCTAAATTGCCACTAACACCGAAATTAGACGTACCCAAAACAAAAAACCCTCCACTTACTGATTGAGAGATAGAAGCGGCATTAGCTACGTTTTGAAGACTTAGATTAGACGCATTTACAAAGTTTATATTACTTCTTACCCTTGCTGTGAAGATACTATTGATCCCTTGTTGATTTGAAGTTCCCACCATCGAATATCCACCGTCAATTGTTGTTATCATTTGAATTGCACTTTCATCACCTAAAGTACCATAATACTGTGTTTCAAAGTTTGAAGTGGCATCTCCTAGTTCATTGACAGGAAATAAAATCATATTAAACCCATCCTGCTGTTCCCCTGAGTTTGGATCGTCCGAAGTACCAAAATAAATGAATGTACCATCTGGTCGCTCTACTAGTTGTCGGCCGATGTCTATTCCAGCTAATCCCGTTCTTTCTTTCCAAAGAAAAGATTCTACCTTTTGTAGGCTATTATTTAATCTAATTGAATAAAAATCCTGCAAATCTGTAACCGGATTGTAGACCGCCTTGTTAACATCCACATTTTGAGTTGATCCGACACCGATAATATCCTGATTAGATGCTACCAAAATGCTATTTATCACTTCTGAAGTGCCTGGAAATCCAAAAACAGCACTATCAATTTTTGCACCTTCGGGGCTAACCTTTAAAATCATGACATCTGTAGATGTAGAGTTTAGCTCTGTAAGTGTAGCACTAATTATTAAATTGCCTGATGCATCTAACTCCAAATCCGAAGGGTCTTCATTCTGATTACCCCCAAATGTTGATGACCAAATCTCATTCCCAATTTCATCTGTTCTGGTTAACCAAATTTGGCTTCCTGAATTGGTGAGGTTGCTCTTTCCCAATAGTACATATCCCCCATCATTCAACACAACAAAATCTACTCCTACCTGATCTCCAGCATCACCATAATATTTGATGAAATAATCTTCGAACCTGGGCTCCAAAGTATCCTCTGTATCACAGCCAAGTGTGAAAATTAAAATAGATATATAGATAATATACTTAGTCACGATTTATTATTACTTGTCAAAAACCCGTCTAAATAACCCCTTTTCTTCATTAATTTTTCTAGGCTTGTATAACGGCCAAATAAAGCCAGCAGAAATAGCCACATTAGTTAGTCTTTTATAGTCATCGACCATTCCATATTTATATAGCAGAGATTGGTTGGCATATTGGTTATCTTCATCAACAATATTGTTCATCCCCCAGGTGTAGCGTGCATCTAAAAAAACATAGTTGTAGCCTACTCGATACCTCACTCCTATGCCACCAAGTAGGTTGTGATTTAAATTATTTCGAAGATCAATTAAATTTTCTTCTGGGCCAGTAACACTTATTTCTGATCTGTTACCTTCACCTGAGATGACTAAATCCTTTAATTCCAACTCGCCTCTGGATCCCATCAAATAACTAAAGGAATAGCCAGCATAAATGTATGGGTGCCAATCTTTAAATTTCATTCGATATTTAATAAAAACAGGGATATTCAATAGCGATTGGATTTCAAGCATTTCCTGCACATCGCCATCAAATAAAGTGTTTTTATAATTATATCTCTGATTGAAGAAGTTTACTTCCAACCCGAAACTGAGGTGATCTCTTAAGTTTAATTCTGCGCCACCACCGATATTAAAACCGGTACCCATGGAGTATTCTTCATTGGATAGCTCTGTATTATCAACTCCAAAATTAATTATAGTTGAAGTGTTGGTAAAATTTAACCCACCTTTTGCGTATAGAATAAAAATAGGCGTTGTTGTAAATTTTTCATTTAGATAAACGATATCCACTGGGTCGTTATCAGGATCAACTGCATATTCAGGATCTAGCTTTAGTAATTTTAGATAGCTATCTTCAGCACTTATAGGGTCATCTATTAACAAATATGTTCTTGTTAATATTAAATAGGATTCTATTTTTTGAACTTTATTAAATCCATTATCCAAACAGGGTTTTAAAATTGATGGTATTGAATATAGGTGTCCTTTTTCAAAGCTTGACCTTGCTTGCTCTAGTGTGTAGGCACAATCCACCTTCTGTGCCACAACTAACGGGCACATTGCAAATAATAGCCAAACTATAGAAAGCCTTTTTAACATTTACTATTAATAGTCTTCAACCAATAAGTTAACACATGTTGCCCTGTATTTAATATCATCACCAACATAAGTATTCCATTCCTCTTCTGTCATATTTCTCTGAATATATTCACATAGTTGGTCAGAGAATTTATCAGGATTCGTTGGCCATAGTCTGACATCACCATCAGCACAAGCTGATATGATATATTGTGAGTCTGAGCTAAATTTAATATCCCACACATAAGCATCATTGTCTGTGATTCTTATAGGTAGTTCTCCCAATTCTTTAACAGGCCACATTTGAATTACCCCATCAAAACTTCCAGACGCCATCAATTTGTTATCCGGACTAAATGCTATTGTACTCACTCTACCTTTGTGACCTACCAATTCATATTGTATGGCTTTACTACTGGCATTCATTACATGTATAACTCCTTTTTCATCACCAAAAACTATTAACTTGTCGTCAGGACTAAATTGAACACTTTGAATAGGCACACCGGGGTTGGTATAAATGATAGTTTCAGATTTATTATTAAGATCGTATAACATCAAATTTCCCTCAATAGTACCTGCAATTAATAAATTGGAACTACTATTTATATCAATTGCTTTCAACTCAAATTGAGTGTTTAAGAGTATTTCAGAACTTAATGATTCAATATTATTCAACCTTATAGATCTATCGCTACCGGTAGAATAAAACTCACTTTTATTATTTCCGAACTCAACATCATTCACGTACCCTTTGTGGCCAGCGATTTTATTGGATGTATTTGTTTGAGTATTAACCACTTGAATGTAAGATGAATCAGAAGCAATTGCCAACCACTCATCATTACTATTTATTGATAAAGCCCTGTTTGGAAACTGATTGGAGAACAAACTCACATTATTTGACTGATCATCAGTGGTGCTCTTTACGAGTTTTCCTTGCGTACCTGTTGTGAAATAGTTTGTTCCATTATTAGCGACAGCTATCGTTCTCACTGCATTTCTATGGAGCCTTGGAATAGTATTGTATTCTCTGCCAATAAAATCAGCTGTGGCGGCATACAACCCATTATAAATATATGGGTCATAGTGCCTTCCCTGATATTCGTCAAAGAAGGTTTTAGCTTGTTGAGCTAAGGCACCTTTTAAATTATTGTCTTCAATAGAAAGAGACTTCACCGCCATGGATTGTGCAATTGACTGATATAACAACCGCTGAGCATCTTTGTAGTTCTCTTCTGCCCTTTTAAATTGATTTCTAGCTTCGTCCCTAGCCTCTTGGGCCACAACTTTTTGATTATTAGCTATATTAGTTTGCTCCTGAGCTATCTGAAAGTTTTGTTCTGCCCTTAAGCGTTCATATTCTGCTTTTGTAAGTGCTTCTTCCGCTCGTTTGCGCTGCTCATTAGCATCAGCTAGTGCCTCCTCAGCTTTTTTAGTTTGTTCCTGCGCTTCAATTTTGGCGAGATTGGCAATATCTCTTTGTTTTTGTGCTTCAATTTTTTTCAGCTTCCGCTAATTCTGCCTGACGCTTTGCTTCAGTACTTTGTGTAAGTGCATACACGAAAAATAGAATACTGATAACGGCTGCAAATCCCAAGAAAATAGCTACTGCTTTTGTACGCTTTACCAAACGTTTTTGAAGCATTTCCTGATTACGTTGCTCGGCTTCGTACGTTATTCTGCTGGTATCAAGGAAAACAATTGCCCTTTCAAAGGCTTCGTCATACCTTCTTGCCCATGCTCTTGTAGGCTTTTGCTTTTTCTGCCAGTTTAATGCTAATTGCAAATCTGGCGGGCGCCATAGTCCTGTTCTGCCAATCTGATACATGGCAGCAGCTTCAGACAACCTCCGATACATTTGAGCAGATTCAAACTCTTCATCCACCCATACTTTTAGTCGCGTCCAAATACGCATTAAGCTCTCATGCGATATTTCGATAAGTGAATCGGAATTTAGACGCACATTTGACGGAGGCATTAGGAATGATCTCCCAGGGGCTCTAAAGTGATCGACAACGGCAATTACTTCTTCTTCCGTTGCATCCGCTAAATCAGCAACAAAGCTTAATTTAACAGGCCTTCTCATTCCAAAGTTATTTGAAGATTTTTCTGTTAAAGACTTAAAAAGAATTTCTGCGATTTCTTTTTGTCTGGAACTAAGTTCGTCAAAAGTTTCATTGGCGTGTTGTGAAAGTGCCTCAGTAATTCGACCAATGGCATTATAATGGCCGATATCCATCGGTTCACCTTCTTCCCTATTTTTAAGCCAATAATTCCAGGTACGCATTAATGCGTGCTGAAGAATAGGTAATTGATCCTGATTGTCGCCTAATTCATTTAATAGTCTTTTAAGTAGTCGTTTTGAAATTTGACCACCTCCTACTGCAATAGGTCCTTCAATGGCCATACGTTTCTGATCACGGGACATCTGCGGAACCAGGTAGTTACTTTCATTGATTAACTGTGTAAGACCAGGAAACTTAGAACACTCTCCAACATAATCGGATCGCATTGTGATAGCGATATAGATTGGGAAGCTACTATTTCTACAAGCATCCAGAATTAAATTAACATAAAGCCTCGCATCTTCAGCTGCCTGCTGATCAGTTGTTCCATATCTGAAAAGCTCCTCAAACTGATCTATGAAAATTAATGTATTTTGATTTTGTGTATGATATTTTTTAGCAAGTACTTCAACAAGTCCATTAGGGTCTGTTCTGAGTATAGAGGATAATACTCTCCTTCTTATTCTTGCTTCGTCTTTGTTTATATACCCAGAATCCATTGAACGCTGGATGGAAGACCCTAAGTTGTGAATGGGCGATGTACCCGGCCTGGTCATAATTATATTCCAATCAGGTCCAACGTCAGTCATGAAACCACCATAAACAACAGGTACTACACCGCAATAAATTAGAGAGGACTTACCGCTTCCGGAGTAACCCATTACGGTTACAAACTTGTTGGTAGCTAGTTTTAATAAAACTTCATCAACCTGGCTTTCACGCCCAAAAAAGAGATGATTTTCTTCAACGCCAAACGGTCTTAACCCTGGGAATGGGTTGCTGAGAACAACATCATTCTGAACTGTTACATCTTCGGTAATACGTTCTTCTTCATTCTGATGTAGTTCATAATTTAACATATGAAGAAATATTGAAGCTTAAAAAATAAATTAGACAACGAAATATTTTGCTAAAGTACTTAAAATAAAGGTATTATGACTTAAAAAACAACTTGCCAATAAAATATTATATTAGATTAATGCTATACATATTCTATCATCTCATGGGCTAATTTTATATTATCAGCAAGAAGATCGTAAAAACCATCCTTCTTAATTTTTAAAAGAACCGTGTCTTCTAAGGCCAAAATTAAATTTGATTTTAAGTGATTTTCAGTATTTATCATTTCCCCTAGAAACTCACCAACATTCACTTCTGCTTTTACATTGCTGTTTTCATAAAGATTTATTTTCCCTTTGTAAACAATGTAGAAGTTGTCATTATAATGATCATCCACTGATAAAGTCTCGCCTTCACCAATGGCTACCTCATCAGTTATATCTATTAAATCAGCCAATACTAGGCCGAAGATGTTTTTAAAAACTGGTATGCCTTTTAGAAATAACACTTTTTCAAATCGCAGGGATTTCGAAAGTTCATCCTCATTGTTTGCGATTACTTGATCTAATTCACGCTTCACGTTGTAGCCTAACCGCTTCACATTTTCATTGTACGCTGATTTGTCAATTTTATGAAGTGCCCAGGCTGCCATTTCCCTTATAAGTTCATCGGGATTAAACAAGTTGGCAATTAAATCAAAATAAAACTCTCTTATTTCTAATAAACCAATTTGATAAATAATACAGGATTTGGTCCATCTGTTAGTCTGTGAGAAATCACGATTCAACAGGAACTTAAGAGTCATTTTATTATCTAATCGCTCTCGAGGATAGAAAATTTCCAGCCTTCTAGCCTTTTCTACATAAGACAAATCATCCAATACAGGTATAATACGCTGTTTTAAGTCGTCAGAAAGAAACACATCCAGCAGTTCAATACCATAAGTTACCCCTTCACTTGTAAGGCTCTCGATATTCTCTTTTACCAATTGTATGGACTGTGCATCATAAAGCATTGAGAGAAGCATGTAGATATGATCAATATCATAATCAATCTCTTCATCTAATGCCTTTTTTATCTCTATACCAAAGTATTCTTCACTTACCTCGTTAATAGCAGCCAAATTCCAGGTAATATCTTCAATATCTGATTCTATAGCATACTTTATTCTAGGTATTTGTGATATACTAGCCCTGAACCCCGCGTTTCCAAGTGCGAACAATACTTGTGAAACCATTACTTTGTCAGGGAAATCCATTTTATTCCAAAGAATCTCTTTTGCCTTATTACCGCCTATACGACCTATGATTTGCACGACCTTGAGCATTACCTGTGTTGTTTGCCCGGACTTATAGAAAGCGCTATCTAAAGCATTAAGCGCTTTTCCACCAATTACTGTAAGCGCGTTTGCAGCTTGCACGCTATATACAGGATTGTCTAAATTGTCTATTAAAGCATTTAAAACCTCGTTATTAAACTTTCTTTGAGCTGTTTTTATGGCAGTATATCTTACTTTAGGGTCAACATCATTTAATAGCTCGATAAGTACGGATATATTCTCTTCATCTTCAGAATTTCCCAATAATTCAGCAGCATACT